>DASPRE010000063.1:0-41054 GCA_035624615.1 Burkholderiales bacterium
CTGGGAGCCATCCGCGGGACGCAACGTGTCCAAGGGATCCCGTTCCTCGTCATCATCGCCCGGGTAAAGCGCTGAAATCAAAGTGGTCCACAGCGACCGCACTTTTTGCCTGCGGTAATGGTCGCGAATGGTGTTTTGCAAAATGCGCTGAAACAACATGGGCAATTCGGCAGGCGGTTTCGCCGCATATTTCTCGGCAAGTTTGAGCATCGAGTCCTGGACGATATCCAAAGCAACGTCTTCGTCTCGAACCGAGAATAACGCCTGTTTGTAGGCGCGGCGTTCCACCCCGGCCAGAAAATTGGAGAGTTCCTGATAAGTAGCCAGTTAAATCAACCTCGCTAGCTCAAACAAAAGAATTGGTTTGGCCGGTGCGGCGCGAGTAGCAAGCACATACTTGACCAACAATCGGCGACACGGTAGTGTTAAAGATTCCCCATGTTATTTAGCGGTTTAACGCGATGGAACGATTTAAAACAGTGGAACTGACCGGCGCAGAGATTGTAGTGCGTTGCCTGCAGGAAGAAAAGGTCGAACATGTGTTTGGCTATCCTGGGGGCGCCGTGCTGTTTATTTATGACGAGCTGTTCAAGCAGGACAAGGTCAAACATATCTTGGTTAGGCATGAGCAGGGTGCGGTGCATGCTGCCGACGGCTATTCGCGTTCTTCCAACAAAGTAGGAGTCTGTCTTGTTACCTCGGGCCCGGGTGTGACTAATGCAGTGACTGGGATTGCCACCGCGTACATGGACTCGATTCCCTTGATCATTGTTACCGGCCAGGTGCCGACCCACGCCATCGGGCTGGATGCATTCCAAGAATGCGATACTGTGGGCATCACGCGTCCTTGCGTCAAGCATAACTTTCTGGTGAAGGACGTTAAAGACCTCGCTACTACCTTCAAAAAGGCGTTTTACCTTGCTACAACCGGACGCCCTGGCCCGGTGCTGGTGGATATCCCCAAAGATGTCACGCAGCAGAAAACCGAGTTTGTCTATCCTCAATCTATCAGCATGCGATCCTACAACCCGGTTACCAAGGGGCATTCCGGACAAATCAAGAAGGCGGTGCAGCTTTTGATGGAAGCCAAGCGCCCGATGATTTACACCGGGGGAGGGGTGGTACTCAACGCGGCGTCCGAGGAACTGATCCGTCTGGTGCGCTGGTTGGGTTTCCCCTGCACCAATACGCTGATGGGGCTTGGTGGTTACCCCGCAACCGATCCGCTGTTTGTCGGGATGCTGGGCATGCACGGCACTTACGAAGCGAACATGGCGATGCAAAATTGCGACGTGCTGCTCGCCATCGGCGCGCGCTTTGATGACCGCGTAATCGGCAACCCGAAGCACTTTTACGATCCCAACCGCAGAATCATCCATGTCGATATCGATCCCTCCTCGATATCCAAACGCGTCAAGGTGGATGTTCCCATCGTCGGCAATGTCAAGGATGTGCTTGAGGAAATGATCAAGCTTCTCGAGTCTTCCAAGGAAAGGCCCGATGCCGCTGCGCTCAAGGCCTGGTGGTCGCAGATCCAGCAATGGAAGTCCAGGGACTGCCTCAAATATGACCGCGCGAGCCCGATCATCAAACCACAGCTGGTGCTGGAGAAACTCTATGAGGTGACCAAGGGCGACGCGTTCATCACCTCTGATGTCGGCCAGCATCAAATGTGGGCGGCGCAGTTTTACAAGTTCAATAAGCCGCGGCGCTGGATCAATTCCGGCGGTTTGGGCACCATGGGTTTTGGTTTGCCCGCTGCAATGGGAGTACAGCTCGCCAATCCGGGTGCAGTCGTGGCGTGCGTGACGGGGGAAGCGAGCATACAGATGTGCATACAGGAGCTTTCCACCTGCAAGCAATACCGGCTGCCGATCAAGATCGTGAACATTAATAACCGTTACATGGGCATGGTGCGGCAGTGGCAGCAATTCTTTCATGGCAACCGTTACTCGGAGTCCTATATGGACGCGCTTCCGGATTTCGTGAAGCTTTCCGAAAGCTATGGTCATGTCGGCATGAAAATCGAAAAACCCGCTGACGTCGAGCCGGCGCTTAAAGAGGCGTTTGGCCGGAAGGACGATCTGGTGTTCATGGATTTCATTACCGATCAGAACGAGAACGTGTATCCCATGGTGCCAGGCGGCAAGGGCATATCAGAAATGATTCTTGCTGAGGATCTCTGACCTTCAGACCATCTAGCTGCCCGGATATAAATGCGACACATTCTTTCTTTACTATTGGAAAACGAGGCTGGCGCGTTGTCGCGCGTCTCCGGTCTGTTTTCGGCGCGCGGCTACAACATTGAATCGCTGACCGTCGCGCCCACCGAAGATCCCACGCTCTCGCGCATGACCATCGTTACCAGGGGCTCAGAAGATGTGATTGAACAGATCACCAAGCAATTGAACAAGCTGGTGGACGTGGTGAAAGTAGTGGATTTGAACGACGGCGAACACATTGAGCGCGAGTTGATGCTGGTGAAAGTCCGCGCAGCGGGCAAGGACCGCGAGGAAATGAAACGCATGGCGGATATTTTCCGCGGCCGCATCATAGATGTTACTGATAAGGCCTATACCATTGAACTTACCGGGACCGGATCGAAGCTCGACGCGTTTCTACAGGCCATGGAACCCGGCGCAATAATGGAGACGGTGCGCACCGGAGCGTCCGGTATCGGCCGCGGTGAACGAATACTCAAAGTCTGAGAGGTAGCCATGAAAGTTTATTACGACAAGGATGCCAACCTGTCCCTGATCAAGGGAAGAAAAGTTACTATCGTCGGTTACGGCTCGCAGGGCCATGCTCACGCCAACAATCTGCAGGACTCGGGCGTTAAAGTGACGGTGGGGCTGAGAAAGGGCGGCGCCTCATGGGACAAGGCGAAGAAAGCCAAGCTCGCGGTAAAGGAAATCGCGGAGGCGGTGAAAAGCGCCGACGTCGTGACGATTTTGCTTCCTGATGAGCACCACCCCGAGGTCTACCGGAGGGAAATAGAGCCGAACATCAAGAAAGGAGCAGCGCTGGCGTTTGCACACGGCTTTAACATCCACTTCGGGCAGATCGAGCCGCGTGCAGACCTCGATGTCATCATGATTGCGCCAAAAGGACCCGGCCACTTGGTGCGCTCGACTTACACCCAGGGAGGCGGCGTTCCCAGCTTGATTGCTGTTAAGCAGGACGCCTCAGGCAAGGCGCGGGACGTCGCGCTTGCGTATGCTTGCGCCATCGGTGCCACGCGCGCGGGCGTGATTGAAACCACTTTTCGTGACGAGTGCGAAACGGATCTTTTTGGCGAGCAGGTGGTGCTGTGCGGAGGCTTGACGGCGCTGATTCAAGCCGGGTTTGAGACGCTGGTCGAAGCAGGTTATGCGCCTGAGATGGCTTATTTCGAGTGCCTGCACGAAGTGAAGCTGATCGTCGACCTAATTTATGAAGGCGGCATCGCCAACATGCGCTATTCGATTTCCAACACCGCCGAATACGGCGACTTTACGCGCGGCCCGCGCATCATCACCGATAAGACCCGCGCTGAAATGAAGAAAATACTCAGGGAAATCCAGAGCGGACAGTTTGCCAAGGAATTCATCTTGGAAAACCGCGCCGGCGCGCCGTCTCTCAAAGCCATGCGCCGCGTTGCCGCCACGCATCCGGTAGAGGAGATTGGAGCAAAGTTGCGCGGAATGATGCCGTGGATCAAGAAAAACAAACTGGTGGATGTCACTAAAAACTAGTGAGAACAAGGGGTGAGCGGTTAGCAATAAGTCGGATAGGAGTCGTTGTGAACCACTCACCACCCACCGCTTACCGCTTACAGCTCACCCACCTCACTCATGAATTACCCTCATCCCATCGTCGCGCGCGAAGGCTGGCTGTATCTGGCAATCAGCTTAATGGCTTCTCTGGTGGTGACGCTCATTGCGCCGTGGTATTGGAGTCTGCCCCTGTGGCTTTTGTGCCTTTTCGTTCTGCAGTTTTTCCGCGATCCTCCGCGCAGCGTACCCGACGACGAGCGCGCAGTGGTTTCTCCAGCCGACGGACGCGTCGTTGCGGTGGAGCGCGCTCACGACCCGTATTTGCAACGCGATGCATTGAAAGTAAGCGTGTTTATGAACCCGTTCAACGTGCATTCCAACTGCAGCCCGGTCGCTGGCAGGGTCGAAAAAGACTGGTATTATCCGGGGACGTTCCTCAACGCTTCGCTGTCCAAGGCTTCGCACGAAAACGAGCGCAAAGCGTTGTGGATCAGGACCGCGGATGGTTTTGACATCGTTTGCGTGCAAGTCGCAGGGTTAATTGCCAGGCGCATACTCTGTTACGTGCACAGCGGGGACAAGCTCGCGCGTGGCCAGCGCTACGGTTTTATCCGCTTCGGTTCGCGAGTGGATGTTTACCTGCCGCTGGATGTTTTAGTCAGAACCGGTATCGGTGACAAGGTGTACGGCGCGGAAAGCATCCTCGCCGAATTACCGAGGTAGGGGGTAATAGTTATGGAAATGTACGATCCGGAACAACCCAACAAATGGCTGCTGAAGGGCAGGTTGCCCAAGCGCGGGATTTACTTGCTGCCCAATCTCTTTACTACGGCTGCTTTGTTTGCCGGCTTTTATGCGATTGTGCAGGCGATGAACGGACGATTCGAATATGCCGCTGTAGGCATTCTTGTGGCAATGGTGCTCGATGGGCTGGATGGGCGTGTGGCGCGATTGACTCATACCCAGAGTGCATTTGGCGCCGAGTACGACAGTCTTTCCGACATGGTATCCTTCGGCGCTGCCCCCGCGCTGGTGTCTTACGTTTGGGCGCTGCAGAGCATGGGCCGAATTGGCTGGATTGCCGCTTTCGTTTACTGTGCGGGCGCCGCGCTCAGACTCGCCCGCTTTAACACCACACTGGAAGTGGCCGACAAGCGTTTCTTCCAGGGATTGCCCAGCCCGGCCGCTGCAGCGCTGATCGCGGGACTGGTGTGGGTCATGAATGACTACGAGGTAGCGGGCGGGGACGTGCGCTGGCTCGCCTGGTTCGTGACGGTATTTGCCGGGCTGTCCATGGTAAACAACATACGATATTACAGTTTCAAGGACATCAACCTCCGCAAGAGCGTTCCCTTCGTATTCATGCTGCTTCTGGTGCTGTCGTTCGTCCTGATTTCCGTCGAACCGCCCACGGTGCTGTTCAGCGCTTTTGTCGCTTACGCGCTCTCAGGCTATATCATGTGGTTCTGGGAACTGAGGAAGGGCAAGTCTGTAGTGAGCGCGGCCACAAGGGACAAATCGCTGCCAGAATAAATCCGCTTCTTGCATATTCGCCAAAAAGGCATTATATTTTCGCACCATGAGTTCCATTTGCAGCATTAGCTTCGTTTCCCGCCTTGCCAGCGTTCTGCTGGCGGGTCTGCTGCTGCGCCTCGCGCGCTAAACACTTCTACTTTTCCACACGTTTTGCTTTGAGCTTCGGAAACCGGGTTGCGGTTTCTGGATTTTGATTTGCAGTATCTTCAGGCGGAGTACAACATGAAACAACGATTAATTATTTTCGACACGACCTTGCGCGACGGGGAACAAAGCCCCGGCGCTTCCATGACACGCGAGGAGAAAGTGCGCATTGCTAAACAGCTCGAGCGCATGCGAGTGGATGTGATCGAAGCCGGCTTCCCGGCGGCGAGCAATGGCGATTTTGAATCGGTGAAAGCGGTCGCCAAATCCATCAAGGACAGCACGGTGTGCGCGCTGGCGCGCGCTATTCAAGCGGACGTCGAGCGCGCTGGTCAGGCGCTCAAGGGTGCGGCGGCCGCGCGCGTCCATACCTTTATCGCCACCTCTCCCATCCACATGCAAAAAAAGCTGCGCATGTCTCCTGAGCAGGTGCTCGAACAAGCTGTTAAAGCGGTGCAATGGGCGCGGGCGTATACCGACGATGTGGAATTTTCCCCGGAAGACGCCGGGCGCTCGGAAGTGGATTTCCTGTGCCGTGTTCTTGAAGCGGTGATCAAAGCCGGCGCCAAGACGCTTAACATCCCTGATACCGTCGGCTATAACGTTCCCGACCAGTTCGGCGGGCTGATCCGTCAGTTGCGCAGCCGCATTCCCAATTCCGACAAAGCAGTTTTTTCGGTGCATTGCCATAATGACCTGGGATTGGCTGTGGCGAACTCATTGACCGCAGTATTGAACGGAGCGCGCCAGGTGGAATGCACCATCAATGGCCTGGGCGAGCGCGCGGGAAACGCCGCGCTCGAGGAAATTGTCATGACAGTGCGCACGCGCCAGGATATTTTCCCGTGCGATACGCGAATCGATACTACTCAGATTGTTCCGGCAAGCCGCCTGGTTGCGGGCATCACCGGTTTCACCGTGCAGCCGAACAAGGCCATAGTCGGGGCGAACGCGTTTGCCCATGAATCGGGAATCCACCAGGACGGCGTGCTCAAGCACCGCGAGACCTATGAAATCATGCGCGCCGAAGATGTAGGCTGGGGCGCAAACAAGCTGGTATTGGGCAAGCATTCCGGGCGCAACGCTTTCAAGAACCGTCTCATGGAGCTGGGAATCGAACTCGAATCGGAAGACGCGGTCAACGCGGCTTTCGCGCGCTTCAAGGAATTGGCGGACAAGAAGCATGAAATCTTCGACGAGGACTTGCAGGCGCTGGTCTCGCAAGAGGCTGCTGCCCACGTGCAGGAGCATTACAAGCTGGTGTCGCTCAAGGCGCAAATTGAAACCGGCAAGCAACCTTACGCGAGCGTGGTGATCACCGAAGCAGGAAAGGAGCGGCGCGCCGAATCGCACGGCAGCGGGCCGGTGGATGCATCGTTCAAGGCGATAGAAAGCATCGCCAAGAGCGGTTCGGAGTTGCAGCTTTTCTCAGTCAACAACATCACGACGGGCACCGAGTCGCAGGGTGAAGTGACGGTGCGGCTGCAGAAAGGCGGGCGCATTGTCAACGGGCTGGGAGCGGACACCGATATCGTGGTGGCTTCTGCCAAAGCTTACATCAGCGCGCTCAATAAGCTTCATTCCAAGCTGGAGAGAATCAACCCGCAGGCAATGACGGTGTAATTTTATATGCCGGTGGCAGACCGGCGGCTGGTTACTTTTTCTTGCCTCGCCAAGAAAAAGTAACCAAAAAGAAGGCGACCCCGGTTCGCCGACTTCTCCCTGCGCTCCTCAGTCAAATCGGGCGCTGCGCAACTCGCGCTGCGCGCTCAGACAGTGCTCGCTTCACTTCGCCCGATTTGTCCTCGTCGCTTGGCGGCTCACAGGGGGATAAAAAAACTTAAAGCCTTGATTCTGATTCTGCAGGGTGACAGAATCAAGCTAAATGTGGCGCAATAAATTATTCCCTTTCGAGTGTCTCAATGTAGTTAGATCTGAACGCCAATGAAGCTTCATCATATAACGCTAAGGAAGAAGCAACTCGATCTCATACCAGAGAAAGAGCGAACTCTCTTGGTGCTGTCAGCTCACGCGGCCAATGAACTCAGCGTACTGATGAAATTGTTTGTTTTGTGTGCAAGACACAACGGGAAGACTGAAATGGAGAGAGAGGCCATTAATGCACAAGCCATGGCAATAGGCAGAATTCTTACGGGTAAGCTTTACGAGTGCTGGAAACTCTTGTGCTCCGCATTCTTTAGGACACAGTTGTCCAAAATATATGAACCAAAATTCGACGAGGAAGGAAAAGTGGCGCTCAAGTCACTGAAGCAGTACTTTGGCAGAAAGAATCTCATTGAGACAGTGCGAAATCGACACGCTTTTCACTACTCAAACGATCAGATATCACAGGGATACACGAATCTTTCAGGAGACGAAGCTCTCAATATCTACTTATCGAAGACCAATACGAACACTCTCTTTGCATTTGCCGACAAAATCGCAAATTATTCGCTGGTGGAGGATATTAATCCCGGGAAGCCTTCTGATGCTTTCGATTTGCTTATTAGAGAAACCTCAAAAGTGACTCGTTGGCTATATGAAGTAATTGCAGAATGTATTGTAATCGCGATCAAGAGTCACGTTAGCGAAGATCTCGCGGCGCTTGGTATGGTCGATCTCGAATTGGGCGAAGCATCGGACTGGCGTTCAATTGCTATTCCGTACTTTGTCGAAATCGCCGACGATGAAGTAACCTAACTGTACGCGGGTTAAATAATGAGGTCTGGTGTTAGATCTCGAATGCTCGATGGCGAGCAAAGACATCGAACAAAGATAAGGGCGTTTTGAGTGAAGAAAATCTTGATGTTGATCGGGTTGGCGTTTGTGATTGCGGTGTTGTACCAGGCGTACTACTCCCATACTCCATTTCAAGACATACCGGGCAAGATAGTGAAGCATGTCGTCGATATCGGAAAAGATGCCGGGCGAATAATTTCCGGTGAAGCGACACAGCACGGACAGGTCATAGGCGGCTCTTGCACAATAGGGCTGGATTGCAAAGGATATCGGGGACCCGCCCGAGGAGGGAACACGTGCTGCGCCGGCAGGTGCACGGCATTACGCAAGGATTATATGGGCGTTTACACTTGTCCCGCTCAATGCAAATCCGCGCCCGCCGCAAATCTGGGGTCATGCTAAGGAAAAGACAACGATTGGGCTGGGCAAGGACTGAATATTTCTATTAATCTTCCCAGCTACCGCTGCAGGCAGGCTGGCGTACCAAGTCAAAATTTGGCAAAGTTAATTACACCTTCTATGAACCGAAACATCTTCGTCGGAATCGTTGTCTTCATTATGCTGGCGTTGCCCGGCTGCACATCCGAGGATGTCAAGCGCAGTACCTATGAGGCGCTGTACCAGAAACAATGCATGGATCGCTCGGGAACACCCAACTGCGATCCGGGACATAAAAGTTATGATGAATATAAGAAGGATAGAGAAGAAGCGTTAAAGGGAGATCGCTAAGCCAATCTCTAAAAAAACAGGGGAGCGGCTCACGTGGGAAATCAATATGGCGATTGAAGCGGCGCTAATTAAGCCGGTTGTCGACGCGATCATGCGCGTGCTCAAAAAGAGAGAACACACTCGCCTGAAGCAGAACGCCGAGAAAGCGATACGGGAAGCCATTCGGGAGCTGCTCCGCGCTGATCCGAATGAAAACGAGGTTAAGGCCAAACTTGCTATTGCGAAGGCCGCCGGTTTGATCTCTGGCGAGGTACTATTGGCCAAACAGATGCTTAAAAAGGTGAAGGCCTCCAAGAAGCCTGTGAAGAAAAAAGTTGCGAAAAGGAGGGCCGCGCAGCAAAAGGCCGCGCGAAAGGGTTAAGTAGTTGAAGTACGCTTGGGTGCGAGATGTGAATTGTTTAATTCTAGCCAAGGGGAACATCATGGAATTCATCTGGTTCATTTTGATTGGTTTGGTGGCGGGATGGTTGGCGGGGCAGCTAGTTAAGGGCGGGGGATTTGGTGTCGTTGGCGACATTGTCGTCGGTGTGATTGGCGCTTTGTTGGGTGGATTTCTGTTTAGTACGATGGGCGTGTCGGCCGGTGGCAGTCTGCTCGGAAGCATCATCGTTGCGACAATTGGGGCGGTCATCCTTATCTTCATCTTACGTCTGATCAAGCGCTCCAAGTAGTCTAGCCTGTCATTACTTAATCCAAATTCGCCGGTGGCAGACCGGCGGCTGGTAACTTTCTTTTGCTTCGCCCGAAGAAAGTTACCAAAGAAAAGGCGACTCTGCCTCGCCGCCCCAAGGGGCTCACTCTGTTCCTCACCAAACTTGGCGGCCGCGCAACTCGCGCTCCGCGCTCAGACAGTGCTCGCCGAACGCTTCCAACTTTGCTTGCGGTACTCGGCGGCTCAGAAGGGGAAATTCTCAACGCAACGCGGTTTCTATTTACGTGTTGATTCTGGTGTAGGATGAATAAATCATGTTGAATTCGGCGCGATTAATTACACCTTTTTGGGTACATATGTCTAGTTGGTCGGAAGCATTTGCGGAGATCCGCAATCGTTGAGACAACATGTGGAAATTCTGGACTACCATTGAGGAGATATGATCGTGCGTAAAATTTGCCCTGTTGCTCCTGGCGCGTGGCGCCACAGGCTCGTCGGTGCCGCAATCGCCGGCTTGTGTGCTTGCCTGCTGTTCGGCGTGCCGGTCCGAGCCGAAACCAAGTTGCCCCCCGTCGACGAGCTACTCCAAGACCTGAAATTTACAAAGGGGGATCTGGAACGTGCGAAAGAAGGCAAGATCGTCGAGCGAACCGTAAGCGAGGGATCCGAGCGGTCGCTCTCAATCGGCCTCGCTCTGCTGATCAAGGCCAAGCCTGAGGAAATCGCCAAGCTGTATCGAGAAACTCAGGACGTGGAATCGGTCAAGGCTTTCAAGGTGCGCGCCACGATTCCTGGAGCGGGGACGCTGGCGGACTTCGCGGCGGTGGATCTGCAGCCGAATCCAGAAAAAGAAGCCCGGCGCTATTTGGATGCCGAACCGGGTAGCACGCTGAACCTGGATGCCAAGGAGATCGCCGCCTTTCAGGCGCTGAAGTCAGCGAGTAAAGACAAGGCTGTGCCGGTAAAGGAAGTGGAGCAGCTCGTCCGTCAGGAACTGCTGGCCAGATATCAGGCCTATCGGACGAAGGGGCTGGCAGGCATTGCTCCGTACCAGCGCGGGAAAAGCTCACAACGATCCGTTCGCGACGAATTGCTCCTTGCCGCCAAAGAAAGCGCAGGGCTGGAAAAGCACGTCCCGGTCTTGCACGACTTGCTGCTGCACTACCCGGCTGCCAAGGAAAAAGTAAAGAAGGATAAGTTCGAAGAATCCTTTCATTGGTTCAACGTCGAACTCTTCGACCGTCCGACCTACGTACTGACGCACCGCATGGCCATGTTCGTAGACTATGGCTATGTCAACGTCGAACGCACGTATTACGCCAGCCACGAGTACAACTCGATGCAGCAGGTCGTTGCGGCGATCCCGACCAAGGACGGCACGCTACTGATCTATGTCGCCCGCGTCTCGACCGACCAGGTCGGAGGGTTCAAGTCTGCCGCGGCGCGTCCCGTGGCGCGCAATGTCATGGCGCCGTACATCAAGGATATGTTAGAAGCCCTTCGGAACCGCGCTGAAAAAAAGTGATCCGATCGGCTGACTCCAGACGCGAGAAAACAGTAGGGCCAGGTTTTGAATCTTGAATGCTAGATGGTGAGTAAAGCAATTAAAGAAAAGATGAAAGAGCCAAGACTTGCACTACTAGTCCAATTGATGATCTGTTCAGGTATTACTTTCCTTCGCCATCCTGACCAACGCTTCACGCGGCTGCTTGTTTTGCCGTACTGGAGAGGCTCGGTTTGCTTTAGGCGCGACGTTCAGCTATCTTGAAGTTCAAAGTATTGTCCGCGCGCAAGTGGCTACAAGAAGCGCGGTATTAAAAACAGTAAATCAGCTAAATCGCGGAGATCCCCCATGGACCGAGTTCAAGAACATTCCTTTATGCGCCCGTTACTTGCCTTAGCAAAGTTTGTTCTGTTGCTACTTCTTGCCGGCTGCGCCGCACCTACGGAAAAGTATTCTGCGGCCGCAGGCGAACGGACTAAAGTAATTATTTATGTCTGGGATGGATTGCGGCCCGATTCCGTCAATCCGGAAGACACGCCCAATCTGTACGCCATGCGCGAGGCCGGTGTTGATTTCACTGACAATCACTCGACTTATCCCACGTTCACAATGATGAACGCTGCCAGTTTTGCGACGGGAGGTTTTCCCGTCTCTACGGGCTATTACGGCAATACGCTCTGGGAAGCCAATGCACGGGGGAATGACGCGGCGAACAAGCCTGTTGACTTCCGTCAGCCCGTTTTCACAGAAGACTACGCGATACTCGAAGACCTGAATCAATACCTGAAAGGTGACCTGTTGCTCGTCGGGACCTTGTTCGATGCGGCGCAAAAAGCAGGTTTGACCACTGCTGCCATCGGAAAATCGGGCGCCGCGTATATTCAGGATTATAAAAGAGGCGGCATAATGCTCGATGAGAAAACAGTGCTGCCGTTAAGTTTGGCGAAAGAACTCCAGGCTGCGGGCATTGCGCTTCCGAACACCACGCCCAATTCCTATCCGCCGGGAGCGCTTGCACTGGCGCCGAACAACGGGAACCCGATCGATTTTAAAGTAGTTAAAAAACTCAAAGACGGCGTCACTTTCGATCCAACGGACTCAAGCGGCAGCCCATACAAGCCCGGCCTCAAATACATGGCGGATACGTATATCAATTACATTCTCCCGAAAAAGGATCCGAAGCTTACGGTGTTTTGGATCCGCAATCCGGACACGACCCAGCACGTCTACGGAGTCGGCAGCGCAAATTACCGTGATGCGCTCCGCGACAACGATCGGATACTCGGCCAGTTGCGGGCTAAGGTCAAGCAACTCGGCCAGGACGGCAGCACGGATATCATCGTAGTTTCGGACCACGCTCACAGCAATGTCGCAGGATCGAGCGCTTTGTTTCCGTTGCGCTCTATCCGCAACGGAATGATCGACGAAATTGACCCTGACGGCTATTCGGTATCCGGCCTCGTCCGTCTTGCAGACTTGCTGCATCGAGCGGGATTTGTGGTGTTCGACGGGCTGGGCTGCAGCTATCTTCCGGGGGGAGCGGGTATAAAAGTGGACGGCACATCGGTCTACCCGACGAAAATTGATCAGGACGGCAGCGTTTGTGGAAAAGCCGGCGAAAAATACATGACCGCTTCGTTCAAAGTCCCCGCCAATTTGCCGCCAAAGGCCATCGTGATCGCAGTAAATGGGGGCAGCGATTATCTCTATGTTCCCGACCGTGACGCCGATACCGTGCGCAACGCCGTCCGGTTCCTGCAAAGCCGCAGCGAAGTAGGTGCGATTTTTGTCGACGGCCGTTACGGAGAACTTCCCGGCACGTTCCCGCTCGGCATGGTCCGTGCGGAAAATGCCGCGGGGCGAAATCCGGATATCATTACGAGCTACGATTATGACGAATATGCCGTCATCACCGGAGTAAGCGGCACCGAGTATTCCGGAATTCTTCTCAACACAAGCTATCGCGGCATGCACGGCAGCTTCAGCCCACTTGACGTGCATAATACGCTGATCGCCTACGGTCCCGATTTTCGCGAAGGCTACGTAGATACATTGCCGACCGGCAATGTGGATGTTGCCCCGACTGTTGCGACCATCCTGGGTTTGCCCTTAACACACGCCGATGGCCGTTCGCTGCTCGAAGCATTAAGGCACGGACCGCCCGAGAGCGAGTACCAGGTCTCATCGCGGGAGTTTGAACCCAGCTCCGCAGCAACGGGACTTACTATAGCGCTGCCCACCGATCCCAACGGCCGTGACACGGACCCGGAGAAAAACAGCTATACCATTCAGCTTCAAACGAAGGCGCTCAGCTACCAAGGCAAGACCTATACTTACTTCGACTACGCCAAGGCGATCAGGCAATGAGAAATATTCCGTTAATCGTTTCGCTTGCATCGCTTAGTCTCCTGCCTACGTCGCTCTCGCAGGCGGAAACCCTGTCACTTGAATGGGGCAAGGTTTTCGTCACCGATACCGCGCCGGAAAACGTTTATTTCCGCGCTCGTTATCTGGATCAAGCCGGGAAAAGCCATCTGCTCCAAGTCTGGCGGCAGGCCGATCTCCATTTGCGGCGCAAAACGGATGATCGCCTCGATCTCTACTTGGATAAAGATGCAAGCGGGAACTACGATTATCGGCTGGTGGATTACTCCCGGCAGGTCGTTATCAGCACTGATCGCGCGAATCTCTACCGCATGGGAATTCTCTCCGATTGGTTCGGACTCGCTCACGTACTGAATTCGCCCAGAGGGAACTTTACGATTACGCCTCGCCAGCAAGCGCAGACCGGGGCGGATGGAAAATGCATCTGGTATCAGCTGGACATCGCTTCGCCGGAAAGCTCAAGCCGAATCTGTTGGTCGAACCAATGGGGATTGCCGCTCGCGATTCAGGCGAGGACAAATGGCGGCCAGTGGATGACGAAATTCGCCATAGAGGAGGTTCGTAGTATCCGTCCCGCCTCCGGCACTTTTGATGTTCCCGGGGATGGCTTTCTGCAAATCGACGCCAAGCCCGACGACAACGCGCCCGATTGATGCCGTGCAAATAGGCGTGCTGGCCTACTGCGAAGACTTGCGTTCAATCCTGTTTTTGCGGTTTGCTTTCCTTCGCCATCTTGACCAGCGCTTCGCGCGCTTGCATGGCGTCGAGTACAGGAGAATCGAAATCGAAGCGCAGTAATTCTCCATCGGCGCGGACATCGAAGCCATCGCAATCTATCCCCACCATTTCGGCTTTTTTCACTTTCTTGTTTTGATAGTGGCGGCAATAGTCGCGCAGATTCTGGGCGTGGTCTTGATTCATGTGCGCGAGGACGCTATCTTCCTGTGCTGCGAACTTGTTTTCAGGAGCAGTGAAGCTTTGCGCTTCAACCCAGTGAATTTCGCCGAAACCGCCGATGTAGCGGATCATGATGGGAGCGATGCGGTAGAAAAAGAAATCGTGGGTATCGAAATAGCCTGACGCGTTTGGAAAGTAGCGAAGGTAGCGCGTTTTCACTTGTTCCTGATCCTGCATTCGCGCGCAGTCGCCAAGTACAGTTATCCGCGCTTCCGCCTGCACATTGGCGCCTGCTTCATGAACCAGGAGGCTTACCCGGCGGTCGTTTTCGATATTCTTGGTGTGCTCGGCGAGCGTGCTGATGAGTATCACGGGACACGCGTCGTGGTCGAGGATGTAAGGGGTAATCGAACCGAATGGGTGGCCACTGAATTTTTTGGAAAGCGTGGCCAGCATGCCGAAGCGGCTTTTGCGGAGCAAGCGCCGCGCTTCTAAAGCAACACTCATGCGAGCTTGAGCGCGGTAACGGCCAACCGCTTGCCGAGTGCGATGCAGAGTTTGCGTTCTTCTTCGGTTATGGGTTGGTCGCTTGCCATTCCCGCGACGTGGCTCGCGCCATAAGGTGTGCCGCCGCTTTTGGTGCTGACCAGCTCCGGCTCCGAGTAGGGAACTCCGATGATCAGCAGGCCGTGGTGCAAAAGCGGCAGCATCATCGAAAGCAGCGTTGCTTCCTGCCCGCCATGCAGGCTGGCGGTGGACGTAAACAGCGCGGCGGGCTTTCCGACCAACGTACCCTTCATCCAAAGGCTCCCGGTACCATCCCAGAAATATTTGAGTGGTGCGGCCATATTGCCGAAGCGCGTCGGGCTGCCCATGGCGATGCCTATGCATTCTTCAAGATCAATAAGCTCGGCGTAAGGCGCGCCGGAATCGGGAACCTCTTTTTCCACCGCTTCGCATACCGTGGAGACTTTAGGCACGGTCCGGAGGCGCGCTTTCACGCCCTTGACCTGTTCAATGCCATGCGCAACCGCCTGCGCCATTTGTTTTACTGCGCCATAGTGGCTGTAATACAGAACCAGGATTTCTTTCATGATTTGCAGATTTTGTATCGAATCACCGGTATTATATAGCAACCAAAATTATCCCTTCTGCTCATGCCAAGAAGAATTTACTCCGGCGCAGGCTACTTGCATTTCGTGTGGAAGCGCTTCAAGCAGGACCGCTGTCTCCAAGCTGCGGGCAGCCTGACTTTCACCACTTTGCTTTCCTTAGTACCGCTCATTACTGTTGCTTTAGCGGTATTCGCGGCTTTTCCGGTATTTGCGGATTTTTCCGCCGAGTTGAGATCGTTCATATGGAGCAACCTGGTTCCGGAAGCAGCGGGCAAAGTGGTGAGCGTTTACTTGACGCAGTTCACGGAACATGCGGCGCGCCTCACTGCACTGGGGATTATTTTTCTGGGCGTGACTGCGCTTATGTTGATGCTCACCATAGACCGCACGCTCAATACCATTTGGCGGGTTACCCGCCCGCGGCCGCTGCTAAACAGGCTGCTGATTTATTGGGCGGTGCTGACGGTGGGGCCCGTGCTGATTGGCGCGAGCCTATCGATGACGTCCTGGCTGCTTTCCGCGTCGCTGGGATTTACCAAGCAGCTGCCTGCGGCAGGCGTGTTTTTGCTAAAGCTTTCGCCGCTTTTTTTGTCGACGATAGCGTACGCGCTGTTGTTTGTCACCGTGCCTTATCGCTATGTTCCGCCCAACCATGCGTTCGCCGGGGCCGTCGTAGCGGCGGTGGCTTTTGAAGGAATGAAGCGAGGCTTCGCATTTTACATCGAGCACGTACCCAGCTTTAAGCTGGTTTACGGCACGTTTGCGAGTGTTCCGATCTTCTTGCTTTGGATATACCTTTCGTGGCTGGTGTTCCTGCTAGGCGCAGTCATTGCGGCTTCCTTGCCGAATTGGCGCGGAGAGGTAGATCCGGAGCAGCGCGCGCCGGGTTATCATTTTTACAATGCCCTGCGAATTTTGCGGGCTCTGTTCCTATCGCTTCAAACCGGGGATGTGATGAATCTGCCGAAATTGCGCAAGCAGTTGCGACTCGGCATCGAAGAAATTGAAGATGTGCTGCAGCGTCTGAATGCGGCAAACTGGGTGCGCAAGGCGGCGGGCGAAGGGTGGGTGCTGGTGCGCGACCCCGAACAACTTACCGTCGCAGATGTTTACCGTCTCTTGGTGTTTGACCCGCAGCGTGCGCACCCTAAAGTTTCCGAGTCCGGCATACCGGATACTTTGCTCCAAGACACCCTAGACACAGCGGAAATGAAAGTTCCACTCAAGACGCTGTTTACCGAAGCAGCAAGTGACCTCACGCCAGCGACACGTTGAAGGCGCGCGTCCTTTACGTTTCCAGGGCTTACTCGGTGCTAAACTGGAACTGGTCAAAACTGGCAGTCTGGTCGACAAGGCGCATGGCGCGCACATGGCTGACGACGCCGTTCTTGTAGACGAGGTACTCGAGCTTACTGCGGAACGTGGCGGGAGCCGCCACAATCGTGGCGGGTTGCTGCAGCGGGCGTATTTCAGGCAGCAGCAGGGCCGCCTGGAAAGTATCCTTGGGGCCCGCCACCACCGGCTTGATGGTTATCGGGGTTGCCGCAGGCGCCAACATCTGCACGCCGAGTTCCATATCGTCCGGATTTTCGCTAAACACCCTGCGCACCACGCCGATATTCCAATTTCGGCTATCTTCGGCGCGCAAACCGATAATTTCCCCGATGCGGATCGGTTGAGAGACACCGGAAACGCATTTTAATCCCATTCCACCGGCGCTTTCATTGGTGACTGCCCACTGGCTAGTGGCGAAATGTGCACGTTCCGAATCGCCCGCGCGCGCAGTGCCGGGCATCGTGTCAATTCTGAAATCCAGTGCACTCCGCTCAACTGCTTCAGGCTGGGATGAGATGAAATGGCAGGTCGCGCGCAGGCCCACGCAGATTTCCATGACGGCGTTGTTTTTCATGCGCTGGAATTTGCGCTTTGGCATGAATGTCCAGTCCTTGAGCAGCCGGCGCATCAGGCTGATATAGGAAACGTGTTTGGCGTGATCCGGAAGGTTGAGTGTTCTTTGCATACTTGCTGTTTCGAGTCTAGCAATTTGCTCGTTTAAGGTGGATACCAGGACGTCGGTACCAAGCAAGATGTGATTGTGCAATGTGGTTTTCGCATTCTGCTCGAGCGACTTGGGTGGAGTATCGCTATCTAGGTTAATTACAAAAACTCCGGAGGTGCTCTGCTTATCCTGAATTGGATGGAGTTTGGCGAGATTCGCGTGCTGCACAAGATAATCCGTGGCCTTATCCACTTCCCCCTGCATCAGCTTATAGGGATTGGCCAAGGCGAGCAGTAGCGCCTTTTTGTAAGTCGAGCTGATACTGTTGTGACCCCCGTCTACCGGCTTGTCGTGCAGATTGCGCTGGAGCGCGAGGTGCGCCAGCTGGTGAATTTCCGACCACATGCCTGGTGGCGTCGGAGAATAGGTTTTGTAAAACGCGCACAACGCTTTACTTAAGGCATCCATGGCACGTTGAATCAGGAGATGCAGGTGTGCGCGGCCGCCAAGCCGCATGCGTTTTTTTTGCAGGCGATCCACCAAAATGATCTTGTAGCCGTACGCCAGCTCAACGTATAGCCTGCGGGCCAGATTCGCGGCCTGGCGGCTCTTTTCAGGCAGCGGCAGCGCGACCATCGTGTATTTGTGCTCCAGCTCGGGAACCAGATTGTTGATGGCGGTCGAATATAACTCGAGCAGCTTGAGTCGGGTTTCTATATCCAGCTTGGTGCGGTTAAGTGAGATTAGCGCATCGGAGATACTGCGCGAGGCTTCCACGATATTGGCTAGCGGCAAAGCCTCAAGCCAGGCTTTTACCCGCCTCGGTTGAGTTTCCGCCTTTAATTGCAGAGTTTCGCCCGTTTCAGGCAAACTAAGTTTAATGGGCATAAATTAATATACAGGACCAATGAACAGGTACTGTACCTTTGAAAGAAGCCTCCCGAAAAGCGAGCTATTGTTAGCGGCCGCGCGGCGAACCCGGCCATTTTTTTGCACAAATCAAGTATAGACACAAAATGCCAAGTATTCACGCAAAAAGCAATAAATATGTCAATAGGTTTCTCAAGCTTGCGCTACCTCGGCTCTGGGCTGAATTGTCCTCGTTATATAGTATCGGTGGCGACGGAGATTGCGAACGATTTTCATGAGATATTTTATTTTGACAGTATGTCTGACGCTGGCGAGTTTGGCCCATGCGGAGGATTTTTCCCTAACTGACACTCAGGGCCAAACGCACCGGCTTAACGATTATCACGGTAAATGGGTATTGGTAAATTTCTGGGCGACCTGGTGTCCGCCATGCCTTGAAGAAATCCCGGATTTGGTGGCGCTGTACGAAAGCCACCGAAACGAACTCGAAGTCATTGGCGTGGCCATGGAATACCGGGATTCAAAAGCGGTGATTGATTTCGCCGATAAAATGTTCATCTCGTATCCGGTGGTGCTGGGGGACGACAAGATCGCCGCGCAAATCGGCAAGGTCAACGGGCTCCCCACCAGTTTCATATTCAGCCCCAGCGGCAAACTCGTTATGCGTCACGTCGGGCCGCTCAACCGGCAGACGATCGAACAATTTCTGGGTTTTAATAAGCAGTCCGTCGAGGAATCTGGGCCTAATATTGCCGCCAAGATGGCCCACTGCGCTTGCTAGTGGTTTAGGCGAAGTTAGATTCGCCTGGGTTGCCCGCCGTTGGCTGGATATTTCCAGGAGGAAATCCACGCCCTTACCACGCGGTTGGGATAGTTGGATTGTCCAAGTGTTCCATTGTAGCGGCCGAGCGCGCGGTACAGATCGCCGTTTTCCTGATCTAGGTAAAAGCGCAAAATGGTACAGCCATAGCGCAGGTTGGTCTTGAGATGAAACAGGTTTTGCTCCTTATTACCAATTTGCTTCACCCAAAACGGCATTACCTGCATATACCCGCGCGCGCCGGCTCGTGAGATCGCGTATTTTCTGAAGCGGCTTTCCACCTGGATCAACCCCAACACCAATTGCGGATCAAGTCCAGCGCGGGATGCCTCGTAATGCACGGTTCTGAGAAAATCCATCCGAGTTTTCGCATTCGGCATACGGTCCGACAGCCGGCGTGACATTTCGTCAAGCCATGCATTGGCTTCCACCTCGGATCCGAAAGCAAGCCATGGGCTGGCTTGGTCGCTGACGGCCTTCTGCATCACGGCCCGAACGCTCGCGGAGAGCGGTTCGCGCACTTGCGCGCCGGCCCATGCAAGTGAGCTTGCCGCGAGCAAAAAACAAGCAATAATTACCGTTCGCATAGCTTTGATTTTATAAAACTCGTGTAGTTTTGCAAGGGGACAGTTCGCATTTCGGCATCACGGCGTCCCTGATATTCGGCTTCGCCTTGCTTAAGCCCGCGCTCGCCGACTACCAGCCGGTGCGGGATGCCGAGGAGTTCCATGTCCGCAAACATCACTCCGGGACGTTCATCGCGGTCGTCGAGAAGGACTTCGAAACCGATTGCGGAAAGCTCGTTATGCATTCTCTCCGACTGAGCGCGCACCTCGGCGCTCTTCCCGACCGGCACGATTGCGAGCTGGAAAGGCGCTATGGCCTGCGGGAAGATAATGCCACGCTGGTCGTTATTCTGTTCGATTGCGGCCGCCACTATGCGCGATACGCCGATTCCGTAACAGCCCATTTCAATAAGGCGCGTCTGCCCCGATTCATCGAGGAAAGTCGCGTTCATAGCTTCGGAATATTTGGTGCGCAGTTGAAATACATGGCCGACTTCGATGCCGCGACAAATTTCTAGGTTCCCTTTTCCGTCGGGGCTGGGATCCCCTGGCACTACATTGCGTATGTCGGCAACGATTGAGGGTTCCGGCAAGTCGCGGCCAAAGTTGACCCCGGTCAAGTGATGGTCGGCAACATTGGCACCACAAATGAAATCGCCCATTATGGCCACGCTGCGATCGGCAATTATGGCTATATTCCGGTTTAGACCTACTGGCCCGATAAAGCCGGGCGGGCATCCCGTCGCGTTCGAAATTTCTTCGTCTTTGGCAAAGCGAAACGGATCGAGACCGGGAACTTTCTGTGTTTTTGCTTCGTTCAGCGCATGATCGCCGCGCAACAGCAGCATAAACAGCTGATTATCGCGCGCCACCATCAGCGACTTCACGGTTTTTGCAAGCGGCTGTTTGAGAAAATCGCTTACTTCTTCGCAGGTTTTTTTCCCAGGGGTGGCAAGCTTTTTCATATTTTGACGCGGTGCGGGGCGCGTGCTTTGGGGCGCGACCGCTTCGGCCAGCTGGATATTCGCCGCGTAATCGGAAGCCGGAGAAAATGCGATCACGTCTTCACCGGATTCCGCGAGTACATGGAATTCATGCGAGCTCGTTCCGCCAATCGCGCCGGTTGCGGCGGCTACTGCGCGGAACTTTAGCCCCAGGCGCGTAAAGATTCGCGAGTAGGTGTTGTACATCAGCTGATACGTTTGATCGAGGCTTGCCTTGTTTGAGTGAAATGAATAGGCGTCTTTCATCACGAACTCGCGCGCACGAATTACCCCAAAGCGCGGGCGAATTTCATCGCGGAACTTGGTCTGGATCTGGTAAAAATTGACGGGCAATTGACGGTAGCTTTTTACTTCGCGGCGTACAATATCGGTTATGACTTCTTCGTGAGTTGGGCCGAAACAGAAGTCTCGCTGGTGACGGTCCTTAATTCGCAGCAGTTCCGGTCCGTACATTTCCCAGCGCCCAGATTCGTGCCACAGTTCCGCCGGCTGTACCGCAGGCATCAATAATTCAATCGCGCCACTTCTATCCATTTCCTCGCGCACGATGGCTTCCACTTTGCGCAAAACCCGCAAGCCGAGCGGCAGCCAGCTATAAAGACCGCTTGCCAAGCGTTTGATGAGGCCAGCGCGCAGCATTAGGCGGTGGCTGACGAGCTCCGCTTCAGACGGCGCTTCTTTCAACGTGGAAAGAAAAAACTGCGAAACCCGCATAAATTCCGGTTGATTTTTGCCAAAACGTACGCATTTTACAATCTTATGTGAAATATGGAAAAATTAGCTTAATTTGGGCAATAACGGGTGGTTGATATGATCGATAGAGACGGATATCGCCCTAATGTCGGCATCATTATTCTGAATTGGAAGAACGACGTTTTTTGGGGCAAGCGCGTAAAGGAACATTCCTGGCAGTTTCCGCAGGGCGGCATCAAACCCGGGGAAACTCCTGAGGAAGCGATGTACCGCGAGCTTCTGGAAGAGGTGGGACTAAGTCGGGAGCACGTGAAAATCATCGGGCGTACGCGCGATTGGTTGCGCTACAACGTGCCGTTTAACTGGGTCAGAAAGGAATGGCGGAGTTGTTACAAAGGTCAAAAACAGATCTGGTATTTACTGAGACTGGTCGGTCGCGACTGCGACGTCAAGCTGCGCGCGCATTCGCATCCCGAATTTGACGCCTGGTGCTGGCAGAATTATTGGGTGCCTTTGGAGTCCGTGATTGAATTCAAGCGTGATGTTTACCAACAGGCGCTTAACGAGCTTTCGCGCTTTTTGATTCGCGATACCCGCACGCGCGGCCAAAAAACGAGACCTTCCCGCGTGTAACGCGCGGCGCGTGCGCGAGGGGGATCGTGCGTGTTCCACAAGTTCTCTGTTAACCTCTCTTGGTGCTATAAGAAAATAAGGCACAGCTTAGCTAAATGGAGGCAATGGCATGTTCAGAGATTACAATCCGCTGACCCTATGTGCACTCGATCCGGCCGTAACATATCACCAGCCTACGCAAGACCTGCTTACGCGGCTTAATCTGGAAAGTCCGGCGCAGGAATGCATGACAGATCTCAAACATGTTTGCGCGGCGACCATAGAACCGGAAGCCACTCTCGATGCAGCGAACCAGACTATGATAGAACGTGGCGTGCGCCTTTTACTGGTGGTGGACAGATCGCGCTTGGTGCTGGGCTTGATTAGCGCGAACGACATATTGGGTGAGAAACCACTGCTTTTCATCCGGGAACGTGGCATCAGGCGCCAGGACGTTTTAGTCCGGGACATCATGATTCCACAGCACCAGCTCGAAGTGTTGAAAATGGAAGACGTGCTCCACGCAAGAGTTGGCCACGTAGTTGCCACCCTCAAAAAAAGTGGCCACCAGCACGCAGTAGTAGTGGATGTAAGTGTTGTAGACCAAACGCAGAAAGTACGCGGCATTTTTTCGGCCACTCAGGTGGCTAGGCAACTGGGAGTGACTATCCAAACTACCGAAATGGCCCGGACTTTTGCTGAAATCGAATCCGCGTTGAGCCGCTGAGCCTTAGCGGTGATAATTGACACCGTTCCAAGCCCAGATTATACTAAGTTCACAGATTAGATTTAGTCTAACTGGAACTCGAGGTTTATGAGCTTGTCGTGTTTGGCAAGCGTAACAATCCGAATTCGTTGTTTTCAGTCATTTCACTACAGGAGACAAAGATGCAACTCAAAGGCTCTAAAACTCATGAGAATCTCAAAGCGGCATTTGCCGGGGAATCCATGGCAAATAGACGTTATTTATATTTCGCAGCAAAGGCCGACGTGGAAGGGCAAAACGACGTGTCGGCAGTGTTTCGTTCTACTGCGGAAGGTGAAACTGGCCATGCCCATGGTCATCTCGAATATCTGGAGGCCTGTGGTGATCCCGCCACTGATCAGCCTTTTGGTCCGACCCGCCTTAACCTGAAATCCGCAATTCACGGTGAAACTCATGAATATACCGATATGTATCCAGGAATGGCCAAGGTCGCTCGCGAGGAAGGCTTCGCCGAAATTTCGGATTGGTTCGAGACGCTTGCAAAAGCCGAGCGCTCTCACGCCAACCGTTTTAAGAAAGCACTCGACGCACTGGCTGACTAAACATCCGCGCAAGGGGTAAGGAATCAGGCGTTAATAATTCTTATCCCCCGTTGCCTTCAGAATCGCCACATCAACTTTCATTCCTGACATGACCCGAGAAGGCAGCCTGGAGGCGCCAAAGCGCCATGCCATTGACTGGCGCAAGCCGGAATACTACAGCGAAGGCGCGCTGCTCAATGAACTTGGCAGGACCTTCGATATCTGCCACGGCTGCCGACGTTGTGTCAATCTTTGCAATGCTTTTCCGCGACTGTTTGATCTTATTGACGGTGGCGCCACGGGGGAATTGGACGGGGTGGACAAAGGCAAATACTGGGAAGTAGTTGACCAGTGTTATCTGTGCGACATGTGTTTCATGACTAAATGCCCATACGTGCCCCCACATCCTTGGAACGTTGACTTTCCACACTTGATGCTTCGGGCTAAGGCAGTCAAATACCGGCGTGGCGATGTGAAATTCCGTGACAAGCTACTCTCCAGCACCGATGCTTTGGGCAAACTTGCAAGCATTCCGCTAGTGGTGCAAATGGTCAACGCGATCAACAAGGCGCCGGCAGCACGCACAGCAATGCAATGCATGCTGGGAATTCATAAAGAGCGACATTTGCCTGAATACCAGAGCGCGACATTCCGCAAGACCGCGACGGGTAATGATAAATTTGCAGTAAAAGATGGCGCCAATACTCCCGGCAAGGCGGCGATTTTTTCGACTTGCTACGTCAACTACAATGAGCCGGGTATCGGCCGTGATCTGCTGAAAATCCTTGAGCACAACGAAATTCCTGCGACGATTGTGGAACAAGAGATCTGTTGCGGCATGCCCAAGCTGGAACTCGGTGCGCTAGAAGAAGTGGCCAAGCTAAAGGAAGCCAACATTCCGCAGCTTGTAAAATTCGCGAGGCAAGGGTATGCGATACTCACGGCGGTGCCTTCTTGCACCCTGATGTTTAAACAGGAGCTACCGCTACTTTTTCCGGAGGACGTTGAGGTAAAGGCTGTCGCGGATGCGATGTTCGATCCGTTCGAGTATCTCATGCTGCGCCTGCGCGATGGCTTGCTCAAAACCGATTTCAAGAATGCGCTCGGCAAAGTCTCATACCACATTCCTTGCCATCTGCGGGTGCAGAATATAGGTCAGAAAACCCGGGAACTGCTGCAATTAATTCCTGGCAGCCAAGTCAATACCGTGGAACGCTGTTCCGGGCACGACGGAACCTGGGGAGTGAAAACCGAGTTTTTCGATTACTCGATGAAAATTGGCAGGCCCGTGTTCAGGCAAATGGCAGAGCCTGCACCGGATTACATCAGTTCCGATTGCGCCATTGCTGGCCGCCACATAGCGCAAGGCATGGGCGATGCCGCGCCCCGGAAAGAACATCCGCTCACGCTGATGCGCATCGCTTACGGCTTGTAAATGTCGATTTTGGATAACATGGAAAGGGAGCCTGTGGCCCACGTGACTCGCGACAGCCTTATGACGCTTGAAGCCTATGCGCGCGCGCGCAAGGAATTTCGCGCCAAAGTGATGGAGCACAAGAAGAACCGCAGTGTCCATCTGGGCAGTGACGTGACGCTGATGTTCGAAGACGAGCTCACCATGCGCTACCAGATTCAGGAAATGCTGCGCGCGGAGAAAATCTTCGAGGAAGAAGGGATTCAGGACGAACTTGACGCCTATAACCCGCTAATACCCGATGGCGGCAATTTGAAAGCTACTATGTTGATCGAGTATCCCGACGTCGATCAACGGAGGCGAATGCTGGCGAAACTCAAAGGCCTGGAAAAACGCGTGTGGATTCAGGCCGCGGGCCGCGAGCGCGTTTACGCAATTGCCGATGAAGACTTGGAACGGGAGGATGAGGAAAAAACTTCATCAGTGCATTTTCTGCGCTTTGAGCTCACGTCTGAAATGATCCAGTCGCTCAGAAACGGCGCCGCACTTGTCATGGGCGTAGACCATCCCGCGTATGAGATTGCGGGCGTAAGCGTTGCCGAAGCAGTGCGCGCATCGCTCATCAAGGATTTGCGCGATTCCTGAGAGGGCGCAAGGGAACCTCTGACTAAGTCCGACGCGGTTGCGACGGTGTGCAATCCGGATGCAGTGCGAGGCGTGAGGAGCACCGTTCGGTGGAGGCCAAACCAGCGACGAACAACAACGCAATGCGCACGGATTGCCCCGTCCCTTCGGGTTGCAGCAAAATGCAGTGTCTGCGTCGTTGCGCTCCTCGGCTTCGTAGTCTTGGCTACGATCTTCGTCGCGCGTCTCGCATCCCTCCGCATTTTGCTAGCAACGCAATTCGCAGAGGACTTAATCAGAGGTTCCTTAGAGCAGCACCAGATTGTCGCGGTGAATGAGCTCAGGCTCATTCACGTAACCCAACACCAACTCGATTTCATGGCTCGGCAGCTTGAGGATGCGGCGCGCTTCCGCTGCGCTGTAATTCACCAGCCCGCGTGCAATTTCCCGCCCTTGCGGGTCAAAACAAGCCACCACCTCGCCGCGTTCAAAATCGCCGGATAAATCGTAGACACCAATCGGCAGCAGGCTTTTGCCGTCCGAACAGAGCGCACGCGCTGCTCCGGCATCCACCATCAGTTTGCCGCGCACTTGCAATTGATCGGCGAGCCATTGCTTGCGCGCGGCAAGTGTCATGGTATCGGCAGTAATGTAGGTGCCGATGGCTTCACCTTGAACCACTCTAAGCAGGACGTTGTCTTCATATCCCGAAGCGATGACGGTATGCGCGCCGCTGCGGGCCGCGCGCTTGGCGGCGCGCACCTTGGTTACCATGCCGCCCCTGCCGACATGCGAATCGCTGCCCCCCGCCATTTTTTCGAGCTCGTTATCCCCCGCTCGTGCCTCGCTAACCAGTGCAGCGTGCGGGTGTCTGCGCGGATCAGAGGTGTACAGCCCCGCCAAATCCGTGAGAATGATCAACACATCGGCTTCAACCAGGTTTGTCACTAGCGCGCCCAACGTGTCGTTGTCGCCAAAACGGATCTCGTCGGTTACCACCGTGTCGTTTTCATTGATGACGGGAATGACATTGAGGACCAGCAGTGCGCGCAGGGTGGAGCGGGCGTTGAGATAACGCTTGCGGTCAGACAAGTCTTCGTGGGTGAGAAGGATTTGCGCGGTGTGCAAACCGAACTCCCTGAAGCAGGTCTCGTACGCCTGAATGAGTCCCATTTGCCCGACCGCGGCGGCGGCCTGGAGCTCGTGCATGGTGCTCGGGCGTTTGTTCCAGCCGAGTCGCTGCATGCCCTCTGCGATGGCCCCGGATGAAACCAGCAGCACTTCCTTGCCAAGGCCCTTCAGCGCGGCAATTTGTCTGGCCCAGCTCGCGAGCGCGGCATGCTCCAGCCCCCGCTGCTGATCAGTGACCAGGCTGCTGCCGATTTTGACCACCAACCGTTGCGCGGTTTTTAGAGCCTCTCGCATGCTCTAGCTTTCAGATCGTCGATTCTGTTCAAGATACTGCATCACCGCGGAAATAAGCTCCTTGTGTCCTTCGCCGGTTAACGCTGAAATGATAAAACTTTTTCCTTGCCAGCCAAAATCCCTCAAAAATTGGCAGCATCTTTGTTTGCGTCCGCGCGGGGCGAGCAGATCGACCTTGTTTAGCACCAGCCAGCGCGGTTTGCGGTATAGCGCTTCGTCGTATTTTCTGAGTTCTTCAATCACCGCGCGGGCATCGCGGACTGGGTTCGCCGTTTCGTCGAGCGGCGCAATGTCAACAACGTGCAAGAGAAGCCGGGTGCGCGCGAGGTGTCTCAGAAACTGGTGCCCCAGTCCGGCGCCTTCAGCCGCGCCTTCGATCAGCCCCGGAATGTCCGCAATCACAAAGCTGCGATCGTGGTCCACACGCACCACGCCCAAATATGGTTGGAGGGTGGTAAATGGGTAGTCCGCCACTTTGGGGCGTGCTGCGGACATGGCACGTATCAGCGTCGATTTGCCCGCGTTTGGCATGCCCAGCAGACCCACATCCGCGAGCACCTTCAGTTCCAATCTGAGCTTGCGGCTTTCTCCCTCCGCGCCGTGCGTGAACTGGCGCGGGGCGCGGTTAGTACTGGATTTGAAGTGCAGGTTGCCGAGCCCGCCTTCGCCACCTTTGACGAGCAATGCTTTTTGCCCGTGTTGCGCAAAGTCAGCAATCAGTTCACCGGTGTCATTGTCGCTGACCACCGTGCCGACTGGCACGCGCAACACGACGTCTTTGGCGCTCTTGCCATTACAATCGGCTCCATGCCCTTTTTCACCGTTTTTCGCGCGGTGAATACGCTCGTAGCGATAGTCGACAAGCGTATTGATGTTGCGGTCTGAAACTGCGTAGATGCTGCCACCGCGTCCACCGTCTCCCCCGTCGGGCCCGCCGCGCGGCACGAATTTTTCCCGTCGGAAATGGGCCGAACCGTCACCGCCACGGCCAGCGACGACCAGTATAACTGCCTCGTCTATGAACTTCATGTTGAAAGCTGAGCTGGTTTTCATACAGGGAAAATGAAAAAGCCCTACCGAGCGATAGGGCTTTCTTGTTTCGTTTGACGCCCGCTACACTGGAACCACGCTTACGGTTTTGTGATTTTCGGGTCCCTTGGCTTTGAAATGCACCTTGCCAGTAACTTTGGCGAACAGTGTATGGTCCTTGCCGGTGCCAACGTTGTCCCCGGCATGAACCTGTGTTCCACGCTGGCGCACGATGATGCTACCGGCGGAAATCAACTCACCACCGAAACATTTAACGCCGAGGCGTTTAGACTGAGAATCGCGACCATTGCGAGAACTACCGCCAGCTTTTTTGTGCGCCATACCTAATCTTCCTTATTCGAGATTGCGTCGATGCGAATTTCCGTGTAGTTTTGCCGGTGACCTTGCGTTCTGCGGTAATTTTTGCGGCGGCGCATTTTGAAGATACGCACTTTCTCACCGCGCCCGTGCGAGATCACGGTCGCCTTGACCTTGGCTTCACGAAGCGACGGAGCGCCGGTCGCTATTTTGTCGCCATCCACGACTAGCAATACCTGGTCGAGCATGATTTCACTGCCGACCGCCTGGGGTATATGCTCGATTTTCAGTTTTTCACCAGAGGCAACCCGATATTGCTTGCCCCCGGTTTTTATTACAGCGTACACGTTATGCTCCTAACATACCCTAATTTCTTCAATTAATGAATAATTTTATATTAACTGATATTCCTAGTCAAAACTCGTGCAGTTCCTTCGAATAGCGGACTCGCGGGGCCAGCATCAAAAGAATGAATTATTCTGTTATGCTTGCAAGATATTTTTCTGTCTTGGAATTTTAACTTGGGTATCCCTCTGTCTATCGATGCCATCCGAGGATCCATCGAGCATGACATGCGCGAAGTGGATCAGGTCATTCGTAAGCGCTTGCATTCCAATGTCGCGCTGGTGCGTCAGGTTGCTGAGTACATTATCAACAGTGGCGGCAAGCGAATACGGCCGGCACTGGTAATCCTTTCGGCAAGCGCCTTCGGTTACCGCGGAACGCATCACTACGACTTGGCAGCGGTTATCGAATTTATCCACACAGCGACACTGCTTCATGACGACGTGGTGGACGGATCGGCGCTGCGCCGGAGCAGCCCCACTGCAAATGCACTGTTTGGCAATGCGGCCAGCGTGCTGGTGGGTGATTTCGTGTACTCGAGATCATTTCAAATGATGGTGGAAGTCGACAGCATGCGCGTGATGCGGGTTTTGGCCGATACCACCAATGTAATTGCCGAAGGTGAAGTGTTGCAGCTTTTGAATTGTCATAACGCCGATCTGGATGAACAAGGCTACTTGCAGGTAATTCGTTGTAAGACAGCCAAGCTGTTTGAGGCAGCTACCCGACTCGGCGCGATTCTTGGCAATGCTTCAGCGCCGGATGAAGACGCTATGGCAAGTTACGGCATGCATCTTGGCATAGCTTTTCAGTTAATTGACGATGTGCTTGACTATTCCGGCGACCGCCAGCAGACCGGGAAAAACATCGGTGATGATTTAGCCGGAGGGAAACCGACGCTCCCGCTGATTTATGCCATGAAACACGGAGACAAGAAGCAAGCGGCAATCATCCGCAAGGCAATCGAGCAGGGCGGGCTCGAGGAGTTTGAAACGGTGCTTGACACCATTCATGAAACCCGCGCCCTCGAATACGCGCATGCGCAAGCCGAGATTGAAGCGCAGGCGGCATGTGAGCTTTGCGCGGCAGTCCCGCGTTCAATTTACCGAGATTCTTTGTTACAATTAGCCGACTTTGCGGTTAGCAGAACCTGTTAGACCGTCTATCACAAATGGTGGTGGTTGCCGCGGCCATGTGACAGGTTCTACAAACCGTCTCCAACCGGGCCTAAAATAATCCCGGACTGCTGCAATCGGGGTGTAGCTCAGCCTGGTAGAGTACTGCGTTCGGGACGCAGGAGTCGCTGGTTCGAATCCAGTCACCCCGACCATGTTTGTTCCGGGGGTGCTTTGATTTTCGCAGCGGAGAACGAGTTTGAACAAATTGCTGTTGGTGATAATTGCCGCATTGCTGGTTTACTGGATTCTTAGGAGCTATCGCGAGAGCCCGTTAAAACCAGGCGAGAATCGAGACACCGCGGTGGAAGACATGGTGCGCTGTGCGCATTGTGGTGTGAACTTGCCGAAGAGCGAGAGCCTTATCAGCAGTCAAGGTGATTTTTTCTGTTCACGAGAGCATCTGCGTTTGCATTCGAGCGGTAAATAGCCCGACCCACTGATGTTAATCAGTTGACGCCAGTGCCAGATTCGCAAATACACGGCTCGAGCAGATCGGAAGACGTCGCCCAAGCCGATATTGGCGGCGGGGGTGACGGAATCTTAGGCCGCTGCAAATCCTTCCTTCGAGAGCTGCGCCTCATCCTGTGGCAGGAAATGACCGCGCCGGCCCAGTTGCTGGGCGCACAGCAATCGGAATATCCCACTTCCTTTTGGCGCTCCCTAACTTATTTCAATTTCTATCGAATTGCTGTTGCCGTTTCGTTTATTTTCACCGCCAAATATTTCGGACAATCGCTCTTTGGTTCGCTCGATAAAAGCCTGTTTTGGCGCGGCAGCGTACTGTATTTGCTATTCGGTATTTTCTGTCATTTCACCATATCTGCGCGCCGACCGCATTTCTCCATGCAGCTAAGCTTGCAGGTTTTTGGTGACATCGTGTTTCTTGTGGTGCTGATGTATGCCAGCGGCGGCATCGCAAGCGGACTCGGTCTACTACTAGTCACGTCCCTTGCTGCGGCTGGTCTGATTATCCGGGGCCGATTGTCCTTATTTTATGCGGCGCTGGCGAGCATTGCGGTGCTCTTGCAACAAACTTTGCAGGTACTGCAAGGACATGAGGATAGCACGCAGTATGTGCAATCCGGTTTGCTCAGCGTAGGTTATTTTGCGACCGCTTGGCTCGCGAATGCACTTGCCAAGTATGCCTTAGCAAGCGAGCGTCTAGCGTTTCAGCGAGGTATTGAGCTTGCTAACTTGGCGCAAATCAATCAACTGGTTATTCAGGATATGCAAGATGGCGTGCTGGTGGTGGACGAAAACGGGGCGATCCGGCAACATAATTCGCAGGCGGAAAAATTTCTAGGAGTACTGCACCACGAACGAGGGAAAGACCTGCTGCTGCACGAATATGCCCCGGGACTGGCTGAGCGGCTTGAAGACTGGTGCAAACGGCGTGGCGGCGCCGTCGAGCCGCTGGCGGCTTCGCGCACGCGTCTCATCGGCGTACGCTTTGTGGCTGTGGGAGACCGCAATGCCGTCGGGACTGTCATTTTTCTTGAAGACTTGAGCCGGGTTCAGGCACAAGCCCAGCAACTCAAGCTCGCCGCGTTAGGCAGGCTTACCGCGAATATCGCGCACGAAATCAGGAATCCCTTGAGTTCGATTAGCCATGCTACCGAGCTACTTCAGGAAGAGCCCGACCAGACGGATACGCAAATCCGCTTGCTAGAGATAGTCAGCGAGAACGCCCAACGGTTGGACCGCATGGTGCAGGACGTGCTCAAGCTCAATCGCCGCGACCGGGCGCTGCCCGAGACCATAAATTCGGTAGATTTCCTGCAAACGTTTATCGAGGAGTTCTGCCGTAACGAAAAGATTCCCGCTAATACTTTCAGGCTTGAAAGTTACGCTCAACCGACGTTGTTTTTCGACCGCAGCCATTTGAATCAAGTAATGTGGAATCTGTGTCGCAACGCTTTGCGCCATTGCCAGAAGCGGGATGGCAGTATCCGGCTGGTTGTATCGGACGGCGCTGGCAAGGATACGGTAAGATTAGATGTTGTTGACGACGGTCCGGGGGTGGCACCGGCAATTCGCAGCCACTTGTTTGAGCCGTTTTTCACCACCGCGGCCGGCGGAACCGGGTTGGGCCTGTACATTGCCCGCGAAATTTGCGACGCTAATGGTGCCACACTGGATTACGTGGAAGCTGCAAAAGGCGGCCATTTCACGGTACTTTGTAAGGCAAACGCATGAGCAAACGCAAACAAACCAAACTCGATAGCGAGGCATCCGGACGCAACGTTCTCATTGTTGACGACGAGGTCGATATTTTGGAGTTGCTGGAACTTACATTACTGCGTATGGGCCTGGAAGTGGAACGGGCAGAAAATCTTGCTTTTGCAACCAAGCTATTACAAACCCGCCATTATGATTTGTGTCTCACCGACATGCGTTTGCCTGACGGCGATGGATTGGATCTGGTGAAGTATATTAATGCGAACTGCGATGACTTGCCGGTGGCAGTGATCACGGCCCACGGCAGCGCCGAGAATGCGGTTGCTGCATTGAAGGCCGGAGCCTTCGATTACATTGCCAAACCGGTGTCCCTCGAACAGTTGCGCACTTTGGTGAAATCCGCGCTAAGTCTTGCCCAGCCAGCCGACGACAAAACCGGAGAAAGCCGGCTGCTTGGCGGGTCCGAAGCTATGAGCCAGGTGCGTCAATTGATTGAAAAGCTCTCGCGAAGCGAAGCGCCGGTTTATATTAGCGGCGAATCGGGAACCGGCAAGGAGCTTGCAGCGAGGTTGATCCATGAAAAAAGCGCGCGTCGAAGTGGCCCGTTTGTACCGGTAAACTGTGGTGCGATACCGGAAAACTTGATGGAAAGCGAGTTTTTTGGATATAAGAAAGGAGCCTTTACTGGCGCTGAACAGGATCGAGACGGATTTTTTCAGGCGGCAAACGGCGGCACGCTGTTTCTCGATGAAGTAGCGGATCTGCCCTTGTTGATGCAGGTCAAACTGCTGCGCGCGATTCAGGAGAAAAAAGTTCGCAAGGTAGGTTCCACCCAGGAGGAAAACGCCGATGCGCGCATCATTAGTGCTACCCATCAGAACCTTGCCAAGGGCGTTGAGAATGGTAAATTCCGCCAGGATCTCTATTACCGCCTAAACGTTATAGAGCTGAAAATGCCCTCACTGCGTGACATGCGCGATGATATTCCTTTGATCGCTCAGGCGGTCTTAGGACAACTTGCCAAGCAGCACGGGGCCCCCACAACCGAGCTTGATAACGATGCGTTACAAGCGCTTGTCCAATACGATTTCCCAGGCAACGTTCGCGAGCTTGAAAATGTTCTGGAACGGTCGCTGGCGCTTAGCGCAGGTCCCAAAATCATGCGTGATGACTTGCAGCTCACCCCGCAGCAGCCGGTGGAACGCGCAAGCGTACCCGACGGCAAATGGCCGTTACAGGATTATCTCGATAGAATTGAAAGGGAAGCCATACTGGAAGCATTGGGGAAAACCCGCTTCAATCGCACGGCGGCGGCGAAGCTGCTCGGTATCACCTTCCGCTCGCTACGCTATCGCATGGAACGCTTAGGCATTGATTGAGCCAGAATCCGCAGCACTGTCCTCAGCGCCTGCAGCTTGATCCCCAAGGCCTGCTGCTGGGCGCCCGCTATCTCCCATCCGCCAATTGCGATGAGCGGCCAGAAGGCACTGCAGTTGAGCTATTGGTGATCCATAATATCAGCCTGCCGCCCAACGAATTCGGCGGGCCAGGCGTGATAGAAATGTTTAGTAACCGCTTGGATCCGGCTGACCACCCCTACTATCCGGCAATTTGCGAGCTGAAGGTTTCAACACACTTTTTTATACGCCGCGACGGAGAAATCCTGCAATTTGTACCCTGCTGCAAACGTGCTTGGCATGCTGGGAATTCGAAATGGCGCGGCCGCCCCGGTTGCAATGATTTTTCGATAGGCATAGAACTGGAGGGCAGCAATCTGCTGCCGTTCCGCGAGCCTCAGTATAGGGCGCTCACGTTACTTACCTTGGAACTGAAACAGGCCTACCCGGTCAAGGATATCGTCGGACATTCCGCGATTGCGCCAGGCCGCAAGACTGACCCCGGCCCGTTTTTTGACTGGGATCGTTTTTTTCACGATCTCCGCAGCTAATTCGATCTTTTTACAACCTATAGTATTTCCCGCCCGGTCTTACCACAAAAAGTAGTTGCAGTCGCGGAATCAACCTACTAGAATTGGTAAAGAAATGCTTAACAATAACTACATATAGTAGTTTAAGGGGACGCGCCTTTTTCGCTTTAACCGACTAATTATAAAAAGCTTAAAAAGACATTAGGAGACATCGAGATGCAGGAGCGTATTGTTACCGCAGGCGGTTCCGCCACCTCTGGGGCCGGGATCGGCTTTTCAGATATCGCGCCAATTCCGGACCAGGACCCGCGCTTTGCGCAGTACAGGGTTATCCGTCGCAACGGCTCTGTAGTAGCGTTCGAGCCCGTCAAAATTTCACTGGCGATGACCAAAGCGTACATCGCCGTGAACGGCGGGCAGGGCGCGGGTTCGGCGCGCATCCGGGAAATGGTCGCTAAGCTTACCGAAACCGTGGTGAATGCGCTGATGCGACGCCAGCCGAACGGCGGTACTTTCCATATCGAAGACATTCAGGATCAGGTAGAACTTTCCCTTATGCGTTCTGGGGAGCATGAAGTGGCGCGCTCATATGTGCTTTATCGGGAAGAGCGCGCGCGCAACCGCGCCAAACAAAAGGCGATAGTCGAGGCTGCGGCGCCATCTCAGGTAATCAATATAGTCGAAAATGGTCGTAGGGTTCCGCTCGACATGCAACGCCTTGGCGCGCTCTTGCAGGCCTCGTGTGCGGGTCTGGGGCAGGCCGTGGATGCAGGGTTGATCCTCAAATCGACGCTTAAAGACCTGTACGAAGGCATGCCAGCGGAAGAGGTACGCAAATCGGCAATTCTCTCGGCCCGCTCGCTGATCGAAAAAGACCCGGCTTATAGTTTTGTCACTGCGCGTCTACTGCTGCACGCGATCCGATTGGAAGCACTTAGGGAAGAGGTGACCCAGGAACAGATGGTAGCGGCTTACTCCGAATACTTCCCTCGCTTTATTCAGGAAGGGATCGATGCCGAATTGCTAGACCCGCGTCTGGCGCGCTATGACCTGCGACGCCTGTCCGTGGCGCTGGATGCGGGTCGCGATCTGCAGTTTGGCTATCTCGGATTGCAGACACTTTACGACCGCTATTTCTTGCACGTTCATGGTCGGCACATCGAACTTCCGCAAGCGTTTTTTATGCGTGTGGGGATGGGACTCGCACTCAATGAAATTGACCGCGAGGCGCGCGCCATTGAATTCTATAACGTGCTCTCCAGCTTCGATTTCATGAGCTCGACACCTACGCTGTTCAACTCGGGCACCTTACGCTCGCAGCTTTCCAGCTGCTACCTTGCCACAGTCAAAGACGATCTCGACGGGATTTACGAGGCGATCAAGGAGAACGCTCTTCTCGCCAAATATGCCGGGGGATTGGGCAATGACTGGACACCGGTGCGTGCGTTGGGCAGCCACATCAAAGGCACTAACGGCAAGTCCCAGGGTGTGGTCCCTTTTCTGAAAGTGGTGAACGATACGGCTGTGGCGGTAAATCAGGGAGGCAAACGCAAGGGCGCTGTCTGCTCCTACCTCGAGACCTGGCATCTGGATATCGAGGAATTTCTGGAATTGCGGAAGAACACTGGCGACGACCGCCGGCGCACCCATGACATGAACACAGCCAACTGGATTCCGGATCTGTTTATGAAGCGCGTTATGGGAGCCGGTGAGTGGACACTGTTTTCGCCTTCAGATGTGCCGGACTTGCACGACAAGTGCGGCAAGGCGTTCGAAGAGGCGTATACCGCATATGAGGCAAAGGTTGCCAAGGGTGAACTCAAGCTCTATAAGAAAATTCCGGCTCTCACGTTATGGCGCAAGATGCTGACCATGCTGTTTGAAACCGGGCATCCGTGGATTACTTTCAAGGACGCCTGCAATATCCGTTCTCCTCAGCAACACGTTGGCGTTGTGCACAGCTCAAATCTTTGTACGGAGATAACGCTCAATACCAACGACTCGGAAATTGCTGTGTGCAATTTGGGTTCGCTTAACCTGGTGGCGCACCTTAAAGACGGCAAGCTTGACCATGACAAGTTGAGGCAGACTGTGGGTACCGCCATGCGGATGCTCGATAACGTAATCGATATCAATTTCTATGCCGTCAACAAGGCGCGAAATTCCAACTTCAAGCACCGGCCTGTCGGACTCGGCATCATGGGTTTCCAGGATTGCTTGCACGAGCTGCGCATCCCGTATGCTTCGGAGGAAGCAATCGAATTTGCCGACCGGTCCATGGAAGCCGTGGCATACCATGCTTTTTGGGCCTCTACGGTGCTCGCGGCCGAGCGGGGGCGCTATCCTTCATACGCGGGATCGTTATGGGATCGCGGCATACTGCCACAGGATTCCTTGAAGTTGCTCCACGAGGCGCGCGGCGGGCATGTTGAGGTCGATCAATCATCCGTGCTGGACTGGAATGCTCTGCGCGCACGCATAAAGAACGACGGCATGCGTAATTCCAACTGTCTCGCAATCGCACCTACGGCCACGATCGCCAATATCATCGGGGTGTCAGCGAGCATCGAGCCGACCTACCAGAACCTGTATGTCAAATCCAATCTTTCCGGGGAATTTACCGTGGTCAATCGGTATTTGGTGGAGGACCTGAAAAAGCTTGGCATGTGGGATGAAGTGATGATTTCGGACCTAAAATATTTCGATGGGGCACTCTCGAAAATCGATCGAATCCCAAGTGATATTCGCAACCTTTACGCATCTGCCTTTGAAATTGATCCTGTTTTTCTGGTGGAAGCAGCATCGCGCCGCCAAAAATGGATTGACCAGGCGCAGTCACTTAATATCTATATGGCTGGAGCGAGCGGTAAGAAACTTGATGAGATTTACAAGCTAGCATGGCAGCGTGGCTTAAAAACTACTTATTACCTGCGTACGTTGGGCGCAACGCACGCTGAAAAGTCAACGGTAAAAGCTGGCCAGCTCAATGCTGTACCGGTAATGGACAACGAGACTCGGGATAAGGTGGAGTTATGTTCCATCGACAATCCCGCTTGCGAATCATGTCAGTGATTAAGCATCCACCTAAAACTACATAAAGGAGGCAAGATGTTGCAATTCGAGAATGACTTGGATTCGGTACCAGGTTTCGGCCTGCAAGCGGTGACTGGGTTCTTACCGGCGACCCCTTTATCCGCAAAGCCGGACGAGCGCTATGCTGCCGGCAACAGCGTGAAGCGCATTTCGGTTGAAGACAAACATATCATCAATTGCCGCGCTGATGTTAACCAACTGGTACCGTTCAAATACAAATGGGCTTGGGAAAAATATCTCGCCGCCTGTGCAAATCACTGGATGCCGCAGGAAATCAACATGAGCCGCGACATCGCGCTTTGGAGAGACCCGCATGGCCTCAGCGAAGACGAGCGACTCATTGTTAAACGCAATCTGGGTTTTTTCGTCACCGCCGACAGTCTCGCTGCAAATAACATCGTGCTCGGCACTTACCGCCATATAACCAATCCGGAATGCCGACAGTATTTGCTTCGTCAGGCGTTCGAGGAGGCTATTCACACTCATGCTTACCAATACATAACGGAAAGCCTGGGACTTGATGAAGGCGAAATTTTCAATATGTATCACGAGATTGCGAGCATTCGAGATAAGGACGAATTTTTGCTGCCATTTATTGACACACTGACCAATCCGGAATTCAGGACCGGCACAACAGAAAATGACCAAAGGCTCTTGAAGAGTCTGATCGTGTTTGCCTGCATCATGGAAGGGATGTTCTTCTACGTGGGATTCACGCAGATACTGGCGCTGGGACGGCAAAATAAGATGACCGGCGCGGCCGAACAATACCAATATATCCTTCGTGACGAATCCATGCACTGCAACTTCGGTATTGATGTCATCAATCAGATTAAGATGGAAAACCCACATTTGTGGACGCCGGAATTCCGCGAAGAGATAAAAGGTTTGATCCAAAATGGAGTGGAGCTGGAGTACCGCTACGCCGAAGACACCATGCCGCGAGGGGTGCTGGGCCTAAATGCGTCGATGTTCAAGGAATACCTGCGTTTTGTTGCCAACCGCCGCTGCCAGCAAATTGGCCTCGACGCGATGTACCAGGGTGCGACCAATCCCTTCCCCTGGATGAGCGAGTTGGTTGATCTAAAAAAGGAGAAAAACTTTTTTGAAACGCGCGTGATCGAGTATCAAACAGGCGGGGCATTGAACTGGGACTGAAATTGAGCGGTCACTGTTTCAATAGGGCGCCAAAAAAGACGGGATGGATCTTGGACGATGGAATGTCACGCCTAGAGATGCAGTGCAAGACTGTGCGGGCTGTTGATTTGAAGAGCTCCTGCAGATTCTCGGTATAGCCTGTCGCGGACCCGACGGACTGCAACATACCGGGGTAAGTGGTGGAAGTGTCGGGTGGCAGCACAAGTTCGAAATTGTTTAATTTTTGTGTAGGAGGTTGTTATGGCGGCGAAACGCAAATCCAAGAAGAAGACTGCTAAAAAGAAAAAAGCATTACGAAGAACCAAAGCAATAAGAAGAAAATTGGCTAAAAGGAAAACAGCCAAAAAAAAGAAGGCCGTGGCAAGGAAATCTGCCTTGAAAAAAGCGGCCAAAAAGAAGTCAGCAAAGAAGTCGATGAAAAAGAGAGCGGCCAAAAGGCCAGCCCGGAAAAGGGCAAAACCAAGCAAACTGGCAATCAAGCCTGCTGTGGCGACGCCGGTAACAAGTCCCGCCCAAGCGCCAGTACCACGGCCGATGTCAACGCCAGCTCCCTCAGCTTGGCCCTTTGCTCCGACTGGATCAAGGCCGTTGTAGCCGATTCAGCGACGACTGCGGAACGTCTCCCTTTATGGCAGCGTGCCCGCGGTCGTTACGCTGGATCTCAATCGCCAATCGGTTGATAAGCGTAAGGCAAATATTACCACTAATTTTCTATGCTAGCGACCGCGAAGAAGCGGCTTCTGCGCGCACTCCTAGGCGCCGAAAAAGTCGATTTTTTTGACTTAAAATCTATTGAACGCGGCCCGGAAGCGCCATAATATAAAATAACTTATTGAAACAAAATGATAAACCGGCCTCCAGGGAATCAAATCTTCAGGGTTCATTCTAATGAGTGAACATTCAAAATTGGCCGTGACTTGTTGGAACGCACCATATCGGTGCAATATATTAGGGTTCCAATTAAATACCGTCGCGCCAACCGCTATCGCGCTGCATCATAATAATTTAAAAAGGAAACCTAAAAAATAACAAACATTGTCTAAACAGTATGATAGAATTATGTTGCTTTGCACAAATGCTCTGGCGGGAGTTTTTCACCAAATAAATTTAACCCGTCCTAGCCTGCAAGCCGTGGGCATAAATGGTCCTCGAATGCGTTTTGGCAGCTATGCAGCAACCGAGTTAGTAAACGAGGAGGTATTTGCAATTATGGCTAAGTCCACAAACATCGAAATCAATGATGGTGGCCCTTTGGTCGAAAAGGGGCCAAGTATGGTCGTTTTATTGGCACTTCTGATTAGCCTGCTGTCGCTGGTGTTGAGCTTACATTCCACGGAGTTGCCTCAAATTGAAGGCGCCGCAGGTGATTCCGCAAAGTATGTACTCTCGCCGATCCAGAAAGAATCGGAAAAATTGCCCGAGCAAGACGTTCTGGAGCCGCGAGTGCCGGCAGATGGTAAATTGCTAGCGCTCGCCGAGTTCGAATCGAAGCGGTATCGCGTGTCTTTGGATGCGACGTTGGACCTGGTCAGCGCGGCTTTCGCGGCCGGAAAGCAGACTGGCTTAGATCCGTTGCTGATCATTGCGGTAATGGCGGTTGAATCCCGATTTAACCCCATCGCGGAAAGTGTCGCGGGTGCCAAAGGCCTGATGCAGGTGATTCCCAGGTACCATATGGAGAAAATAATTGCTTCGGGCGGAGAAAAAGCCGTGCTTGAACCCGAAACTAATATTCTGCTGGGTGCCAGAATATTGAGGGAATATATTGTGCGAAGCGGGGATCTAAGTACTGCGCTTCGAATGTATAACGGGGCTTTGGACAACGGATCAAATCAGTATGCGGAGAAAGTAATCAGCGAAAAACAACGGTTACAACAAATCCTTAAAAATTACCGTAACCAAGTCTGAATTCGCGTTTCTGCCGGTGGGCAGTGCGCACGCCGCGTTCAGGCGCTACGCGGATAATCGCCACGAGCGCGCCGATGAAGTCGGCGCGCTTCGTTTGAATTTCATTAATCGCGCTGCAGGTAGTGCCATTCGTAAGAAAGAGGAAGTTCCACCCCGTTCGATAGTATAGATTTGTGCCGAAGGTAAATCTTATCAAGCAAGAATTGCCTTATGATCGCTATATTCCCTTTTCCGAATGTAAGTACCCACTTTGACTGTTTTAAGAGACCTCGCACTGCGCTTTCGCGCTTGCTTGCTGTCCGACGCATCAGGGCGGATTTGAGCTCTATCTGGTATTGGCCTGCTTAAAATACATAAAGGCCGGATCTTGGGCGATGCGCCGCACCCTGGGTCAAACTCACAGTCTGCCTGAAGTGCACTGAGTAACCTGCCCATTTTTCAAGATTGCCGCAATTCACCGGAAATAAAGCCGCGATCAGATCTTATGGAGGAACGTTTCCAGACGGCGAACGCCTTCGATCAGGTTTTCCAGAGAAGTCGTGTAGGCAAATCGAACATGCCGTCTTGCTTCATCGCCACCAAAATCTACACCCGGAGTGATCGCAACCCCGGCGCGCTCCAGAATTTCGCTGGCAAAAGCTTCGCTGTTATTGCTGAATCGGCTACAGTCAGCATAAAGATAAAAAGCCCCTTGGGGATTAATCGGCACATACAAGCCAAGTTCGCGTACGGCGGGCAGCAAATAATCGCGGCGACGTTGGAATTCAGCGCGTCGTTGTTCCAGGATGCCAATGGTGTCCGGCTGAAACGCCGCAAGTGCTGCATATTGTGCAGGAGTGGACGCGGCGAGAAAAATGTTCTGAGCAAACTTGTCGGCATCTCGCACATGCGATTCCGGCGCCACCAGCCAGCCTAATCGCCAGCCGGTCATACCAAAATACTTGGAAAAACTGTTGACGACAAAAACCTCGTCTGACATAGACAATGCGGTTGCGGCTTCCCCTTGGTACACGAGCCCATGGTAGATTTCGTCGGCGATCAGCGTGCCGCCCAGAGCCTGCACTTTTTCCACAATGCGGCGTAGATTTTCCTGGTCCAACAGAGTTCCGGTCGGGTTGGTGGGTGAGGCGATCATCACTGCCGCGGTACT
>DASPRE010000028.1:0-19633 GCA_035624615.1 Burkholderiales bacterium
CAGTGACGGTCTTGCCCATGACAAAACCGCCTGCCTGCTCAAGTTTTTCCACAACCTGAGCGGATGCTTGAGGAACGTTGCCCTTAAACAACGGCGAGCCCAACTCAGTGGGAATTCCCCGCGTATCAAAAATGTCCTTGACACCAATTGGAACGCCGTGCAAAAGACCGGTGATTTTACCATCCCGGCGGGCTGCATCGGTGCTGCGGGCCTGCTGCAGCGCATAATCCGGATCGAGAAATGCCCAAGCACCAATGGTGTCTTCCATTATCCGAATGCGTTCAAGGGAAGCGGTGACAAGCTCCTCAGACAACAATTCGCCTTTCCGTATGGCGTGAACCGCCGCCACGACACTTAGCTGGATTAACTGCATGGTATCAATTCCGGAGATCATGCCAACCTATTGTATGCTCGGCGGGGACGGCGCCGGAAGGTTTGATATCCCGGTAGTTGCCGCTTCCCTGTTATCATAGGGCGAAAGGAGGCGTTAGCAATGGGTACGCTAATTGGGATTCTTATTTTTGTGGGATTCACTGTCATCATATGGCTCTCCTATCGGGGGTTCATGAGAGGCCATACGCCTGAGGAGAAGGTGGCCGCGCTGTTGCCGTCGGATTTTAAGCCTGATCTTTTCTACAGGAAAGGGGACACTTATGTGGGTTATGAAAAAGAGAAAAACAGGCTCGTCCTCGTTGATTGGCCTCACGCTAAGGTCCTTTCCCCAAAGGAAGTCTTATCGTTAGAACCCGAGGACCAATCGATGCTTGGTATCACGCATCACTGGATCGCAGCAAACGTGCCGGATCCGAAATTTTCTCGATACAAGATTTGGTTCCAATTTCGTCGCGCAAAACGCGACGCGTGGCTTCGTCAGCTGGCAGAGCTTTGCGAGAAATGAATTCATAGCCACCACCGTTTCTTCTTCGTGTTCTTAACGATGATTTACTGGTATCTCTCGGTCTGGGTTACTGAGAACATCGACTAGGCCGGCGCGAGCAGGCTTCATGCGGTGAAAAAATCCGGCATAAACGCCAGCACGACTCGCATGTACGCTATCGGTAATGGCGCAACACGCCATCAAGATTAATCGTCGTCGCAAGTAAAACAGCAGAGCGCGACCACCGCATAATACAAAGGGAGTCCGAAACTGCTCGGCTTCGATCACATGCGCTGCCGGAGCCCGGATAGGTTCATGAACCCCCGTACAGATAATTCGGTAACCACAAGGTCATGCCCGGCCAATAATACATGATCACCATGCACAAGATGATGATCATCATATAAGGCATCATCCCCGCGAAGATCTGGTTCAGTGTCACGTGCGACGGCGAAACACCCTTTAGATAAAACGCCGACATTGCTACCGGCGGCGAAAGAAAAGCCGCTTGCAAATTAACGAATACCAGTGTGCCCCACAAAATTGGATCAATATGAAAATGCTTCAGGAGCGGAAGAAAGATCGGCACGAAGATGACGATGATCTCGGTCCATTCCAGCGGCCAGCCGAGCAGGAAAATGATCGCCTGCGACAGAATCATGAACTGCACCGGCGTCATGTGGAACGACAGCACCCATCTTTCCACCAGCGACTGCCCACCGAGGATTGCAAACACGGCAGAGAACAATGCCGATCCGACGAACAGCCAGCAGACCATCGCGGTGGTCTTGGCGGTGAGGAATACGGACTCCTTCACTCTTTTCCAGTCAAGCGTTTTTGCCTGGATGGCGAGCAGATAGGCGCCCGCTGCGCCGACCGCGGCAGATTCGGTTGCGGTAGTAATACCAAATAAAATAACCGCGAGCACGATGACCGTGAGGATTCCCAGCGGCAATGTGGACGCTGTCAGCAGCTTGAGAACCTCAAATTGCTCGGCTTCCAGCTTCCAGTAGTAGTACCCAAGTAGGATCGTTAAAACCCCTGCGCTCAGCCAGAACCAGATGTAGAACTGCGGGTCCGGGCCGGCTTCCACGGGTGCAGCGGGACCTTCCTTGAGCAGCTCGGGGCTGCCCAGTTCCTCCAATCCACCTGATTCGCTCTTAGCCGATGATGGCGGAGCCTCGCCCTTTTTCTCACCAACCCCGAGTTGTTCGAGATTTGCCCCCTCTGATGCCTTTGCCGCCTGTGTCGGCGCGGGAGCCGTCTTCACAGCTGTCGTGCGTAAGGACAAGTCCTGTTCAACCTCCGCCTGCGGATGAATGACCACGTACCACCAGATGAGCCAAAAGGTCGCAATAGTCAACATTAACGGAACCAGAGCGGCGATGAAATTCTTTAGCAGCATGCCGTACCTGAGACGCACGCCACCCGCTTCGATCCCAAGCGCCTTGGCCGGAGAGAAAAGCGAGGTAAGCAGGCCGAGTAGAATGTTGCGCGAGTAGGCTTCGCGAAATTTCAATATCCATTCCGGAACGGGCACCCGCAGTTGGCTTTCAGGCAGCTGCGGCGCGACCTTGGGATTGAGCAGCGCCCAAATGACGATATAGATCAGGTAGAGGAACGAGAGAAAGAATCCGGGGAACATCGCGGACGCATAGAGCTTTACCACCGACTGGCCGGCGACCGCGGCATAGACGATGATCATGACTGAAGGCGGGATCAGGATGCCGAGCGTCCCGCCCGCGGTGATTACTCCTGATGCCAGTTTTACGTCATAACCCGCTTTGAGCATGGGATTAAACGCAATCACGCCCATCAGCACCACCACCGCGCCGACCAAACCGCTGGCGATCCCCCAGAAAGTGCAAATTATTAATGTAGCGACCGCGAGCGAAGCGGGCACTCGTCGAAATGCAAGCTGAACGCTGTAAAACATTTTGTCCACCAGCGCGCCGCGCTCCATGACATAACCCATGAGCACAAAAAGCGGGATTGAAATCAGCGCGTCGTTGGTCATCGCCGTGTACGCCCGTTCAGCCACTAGGTCGAAGATCCGGTTGTGCGCCCATGGCTGCGAGGGATCGTAGAGCGCGATGAAGCCGAAGAACATGCCCAGACCCATCAGCGTGAACGCCGTCGGAAAGCCCATTATGATCACGATCACAATGAGCGCGAGCATCGTGAGCCCAAGTGACGGGTCACTCACGCTCGGCCCCCCTTGTGATGGCGCGCTGGTGCGCAGCCTCATCGATTTCGTGCACACTCTCGATTGCGCGCTTGCGCGATTCCTCATCCACATACTCGCTGTGCGCAAGCTGCTCTTCCACCACGTCGATCTCCTCGGCGTCCTTGAGCCGCTCAGGCCACTTTCCGGTCTTGAGACAGATCATGCAGCGCATTATCTCGGCGACCCCTTGCAGCATTACCAGCACGCCGGCGATCGGAATCACGGCCTTGAAATGATAGACCGGCGGACCGTTTGCGGTATCGTTGACGTGCTCGCGAATTACCCAGGACGCATGCGCGAAATCCCAGCCGGCATAGATCAGTCCCCACATGCCCGGAAGGAAAAAGATGAAGTAGAGCGCCAGGTCGAGCCCCGCCTGCGTGCGCGGCTTCATTGAGCTATACAGGAAATCGCCTCGAACGTGGGCGTCCTGAGCCAAAGTATAGGCACCACACATCATGAACAGGGTGCCGTACATCATGCTATCTGCATCAAACATCCAGGCCGTCGGTGCATTCAGAATGTAGCGCTTGAACACTTCCACGCATACCGCGGCGGTCAGCGCCAGGATCAGCCAAGCAAAAGCCTTGCCACTCCAATAGCTAATCCGATCAATAGTCAACAGAACACGTTGGACCTGCATCGAACTCCCTCCGAACCAGCCGCGCCGAACGCGGCAACTTTATCACTAAAAAAACACCACCCCGCGGACAATCGCAGGATGGCGCATTACAGACCAGGTTGTTGCCAGGCTATCTTCTACGCTCTATCCGAAATAGTGATCCGCCGCCATTTTGAAATCGACTTGCTGGTCGTTTTGCCATTTAGTAGCTCGCTTGGCAAAGGTCTTCTGCGAATCCAGTACCTTCTTGAACCAAGGATTATCCGCGGATTTTTTCACCATTATGTCATCCCAAATCTTGAGCTGCGCTTCAAGCACTGAATCGGGCGTCCTGTAGACCCTGACCTTGTCCTTTACCTGGATCTCAATATAGTCCTTCGAGTAACGGTCAACCGCTTTCCAGGACATGTCGGCAGACGCGGCTTCGACGGCGTTCGAAAGTATTGCCTGGAGCTTGGGGGAAATCGAATCGTATTTTTTCTTGTTAAACAGGATCTCGAGCGTCTCGGCCGACTGATGGAAGCTTTTCATCATGTAAACTTTGGAAACATCGGGAAAGCCCAACGCCTTGTCCGAGGACGGATTGTTGAACTCAGCGGCGTCGATCAGTCCGCGATCCATGGCTGGCACGATGTCTGGACCAGCGAGCGCGGTCACTGATGCTCCCATGCCGCCAAACATCTCGATTCCGAGACCCACAGTGCGAAATTTCAGGCCCTGGAAGCTTGCCGTACCAGTAACCGGTTTCTTGTACCAGCCAAGCGGCTCGGTCGGCATCGGGCCGTAGGGGAACGATACCACATCGAGATTCAGGCTCTTGTAAATATCCGCTAAGATTTCCTTGCCACCGCCGTATTTGTGCCAGGCGAGCAACATATTGGCGTCCATCCCAAACGCCGGTCCGGACCCCCACAATGCCAGCGCAGGATTCTTTCCGTACCAGTACACCAGCACCCCGTGGCCGCCGTCGAGCGTTCCTTTACTCACCGCATCGACGAGGTCGAATGCCTTGACTACCGCGCCAGCGGGAAGCACCTCGATCCTCAGCTCGCCGCCGGTCATATCGTTCACTTTCTTCGCGTAGTCGAGCGCGTACTCATGGAAAATATCTTTGGTCGGCCAAGTACTCTGCCAGCGCCAAACGATGGGGCTGGCCTGCCCTTTAGCGATCATCGGAAAGCCGATGGCCGCAGCACCAGCGGTCGCTGCCGCGCCTTTGAGAAATTTACGACGGGATGCTGCCGATTCAGTCTTGGCTACGGCGACAGGAAACTGCTTTTTCTTCATGATGTCCTCCTTGTGATAGATTGCGTTCAGGCAGTGAATCCCGCCTGTTTTATAAATTGCTATACCGTAAAGGGGTTGAAGCTTTTAAAAACCCATGTCCCCCATCGCACCAACGATTTCATCCTATACCCAGAAGCGGGCAAAATCAATTGCGCACCGCCGCGAAAATTCCGGCATGATTTAGACCACGACCAGCACCACGATGGCGGGAGCACATGCCTCTAAGCCTGGGAACGCTAATCTTGCTCTGGTGCCCCGCTTGCACATAAAATGCACCAGCACGCGCAATAGGACCGCTTTTCGGGAAGGGACAAGAAACTGGAATCATCTGCTGCGGTTGAGTTTGCAACGCACGTGTTACTTTCCGTTGGAATCGTTCTCGCCGCAGGAACGTTCTCTGGCCTGCTCGCGCAAAAACTCAAAGTTCCCGATGTGGTCGTTTGCTTGCTTGTCGGGATGCTTTTAGGACCCGAAGTCGCCGGAATTCTGTCCATTAAGGCTGAGTCCGCACTCAACCAGATCGTTCTCATCTTTGGCGCATGCTACATTTTGTTTGATGGCGGAGCATCGCTTCGATTCAGAGTTCTCAAAGAAGTTTGGATCACTATTGCCGTCATCGCCACCGTCGGCGTGCTAATTACCGGCGCAATCACCGGTCTGGCGGCCTATTACATTTTAGGAATTCCTCTTATCGTGGCCTCGCTTCTGGGTGCCACCATTGCATCCACGGATCCGGCCACGCTAGTTCCCGTCTTCCGGCAAATCAAGATCAAGGAACGCGTCGCCACTACAGTTATAAGCGAATCGGCGTTCAACGATGCAGTGGGGGCGATTGCAACATTTGCGGTATTGGGTGTTGCAATGGGAACCAGCGAATTTTCACTCCAAGTTTCCCTTTTAGATCTCTTCAGGCAGTTTTTTTTCGGGGTGCTGGCGGGGGGTATTTTGGGGTATCTCGCAGCCCTGTTAATCGCCCATGAAAAATTCGACTTTCTGTCCGAATACGCACCCATAATAAGTTTGATGGGGGTCATTGGCGCCTACCTCACCGCCAATTACCTCCAGGCTAGCGGGTTCATGGCAGTTTTCGTGTTTGGAATAGTTTTGGGAAACAAGGAATCCTTCGGCATCAAAATGCAGCGGGACGAACAGGACAAGCTGGAAGAATTTGTAATGACTACTGCGCTCATCATGCGGGTATTCATCTTCATGCTGCTGGGCGCGCAGGTCGACTTCAATCTCTTGAACCAGTATCTGTTGGGCGGAGTCGTGGTGGTCACCGTATTCATGCTGGTCGCAAGGCCGCTTACCGTATTTTTGTGTGCTCTCCCCGACCGTCGTGCCAAATGGGCCTATAAAGAAATGCTGTTCATGTGTTGGACCAGGGAAACCGGCGTAATTCCAGGCGCCCTCGCCGGTATGCTCGTGGGCATGCAAGCACCCGGAGCTCATATCATCGCATCAATAACTTTCATCGCCATCCTTATGACCATCCTGATCCAGGCGACCACCACAAAATGGCTTGCGCGCAAGCTTGGATTGCTTGTGCAAGAGCAATACGATTTCTGAATGCAGGTGCAGGGTAAACGCAAGATGGGCTTCATGCCCGTTCTGTTTTTCCCATCCACCGGTTGCTTTGCAGGCGGGCCACATCGTTGAGCGAACCCGACTTTTTGAGTTGTTCACGCAGCCAGGATGAATCGCCGCGGCGGGTCGCGGTCTCGTCGAGCAATTGATTGAGCGCCGCGCCGCTCTCCAGCGCCACCGCGTAGGGTGCGAGTTTTTTGAGAGTCGCGATAAGATCCTCACCCAGGTTGGCGTGCTGCTGATCATAAGGATTGATGAAATTGGCGGCGAAACCGAAGCGGCAGGCCTGGAACCGGTTGTAGTTGTAAACCAGATAAAGATCAGGCGTCACCTCGCGCGGCCGTTCGATCAGGTAATAATGCGCCACCGCCTGGGCAAAGGCCGCAAGCAGTGCCGCTTTGTCCACGGTCAACGGTGTGTCGCAAACGCGAATTTCCACGGTCCCGTATTCCGGCTTGGGGCGCATGTCCCAGTAGAAATCCTTCATGCTCTCGACGATTTTGAAACGGTACATGCGGTCGAAATAGGCGTTGAATTCATCCCAGCTTTGCACAAATGGCATGGTGCCGGTTAGGGGAAAAGCACTGATGGCATTGAGCCGAGACGATACGAAACCGGTATCTTCGCCTTGGTAAAACGGCGAAGATGCCGACAACGCAATGAAATGCGGAATATGGCGTGACAACATGTGGATAAGATAAACCGCGTCATCGCCGTTGGGGCAGCCGATGTGAATGTGCTGCCCGAATACCGTGTACTGCTTGGCGAGGTAGCCGTAAAGATTAAGCAGATGTTTGAAACGCTCGGTCGGATAAATGCGCCGCTCGCTCCACTGATGAAAGGGATGCGAGCCGCCGCCGGCGACTCGCAAGTTGAGCAGTTCGGCCTCGCGCACCAACGTGCTGCGCATGGTCCGCAGTTCGTCGGCGAGCCCCGTGTAGCGTGTATTAATTGATGAATTGAGTTCAATCATGCTCTCGGTGATTTCCGGCTTGACTTCGCCCGGATGCTGCACCTTTTTCATGCGCGCGAGCAGATCGGCGGCGTCGCGTGCCAAATTGCAGTCGTGGGACTTGAGCAGTTGCAATTCGAGCTCAATGCCCATGGTGCATGCCGGTGATTGTTTGAATTCCAGCATCATCGCCGTTCGCCCGCCTCGCCCGCCTGCTTCAGCGCAAACTGCGTTGCCAGGGGGCCGATGAGCTCGAGTATCGCCACCGCGGAAAGCACCACCGCCGATAACTTGGCGCCAAATTCAGGATACAAGCCTGAGATATCGTGCACCATGACGATGGCAAGCCCCGACATCGGCAACAAGGCAATGCTGAGAAGGCCCGCGGCACCCGGACGCAGTCCGCTTAGACGCCCGAACACCAGGATTGCCAGCGCCTTGCCAAGAAAACGCAGCACGACGTACATCGCGGCGACAAATCCCGCCTGGGGCAACGCGTCGAAGCGCAGGCCTACGCCCGCCATCACAAACAGAATTACAAAAAACAACTGCCCGCCATGACCGAATTGCACCTCCATGAGCTTGTGGCCGAAGTCGAGGTTGCGCGCCAGTATCCCAACAGTGAGCAGCGCAACCAGCACCGAAAGATTGAGCGAGCGGGCCAAACCCGCTGTAAGCACAATCATTCCCACCAGCATGATGAACTGGCGATCCTCGCGCTTGCCGAGCCAGGCTGCAAAACGCAGCACCAACAAACTCGCAACAAAGCCGGTTATCAGCGAACCCAGCAAGACATAAAGCGGTTGCAATAATGTTTTCGACCACCCGCCATGCTCTTCAAAATGCAGGAGCGGCAGCAACATCGTTACACTGAAAAAGGCGAACACGCTGTTAATCGCTGTGAGCAGCAGCATGCGCTCGGTGAGCTGCCCTTCCGAGCGCAATTCATGCGCCACCAGCAACACCACCGCGGGAGAAGTGGCGATGCCGATAGCCGCAGCAAGCGCGGCAAACAGCGGCGGATATTCGAAATAACGCAACCCGAAATAAACTGCCAAAAATGCAAAGGCGCTTTCCGCAATTGCCGTGGCAAACAGCCAGCGGTTGCGGCGCAGCCACTGGTAATCAAGGCGCCGGCCGAGTTCGAACAGAATCAATCCCAACGAGATATCCACAAACACCCGGCTTTCCTTGATGACCTCCCCGCTCAATACGTTCAGACCTTTTGGGCCGACGAGCATTCCTACCAGCAAGTAACCGGTAATGCGCGGCAGTGCGAACAAGCGCGCTGCTTCGCCGCCAAGCAAGCCCAATAACAGGAGCGCTCCGAACAGGATGGGCGGCGTGAACGCAGGAGGCAAAGTCGGAAGAAAGTTGAGTTCGGTCATGGCGTGACCAATAAAGTAAAACTACGGGTGCGGTGCGCGGTACCAGAGGTTTCACGCCCGCATGAGGCAGGAGCTGCTATGCTGCTTTTTTGAAGCTAAGCAGATTATAACCAGCGGACAATTTTCCCTGCAACCGGAATTTTCCGGAGCATCGGGGCGACGCGAAAAATCCGTGGCGCTTTCTAGTTTGAAATTCTCCTGAACACTCGCGAAAATTGTGCCCGCATTGGATCAGCCTATGCCGAAACTAGATTTACGAATTCGCGTGAAGCACAGTCATCTCAATTATTCGAATGCACCACGTTCCGCATTGAGCGCAGCAGCCAGCGCAACAAAGCGGTTATCCTCTCCCCAGCGTTCCAATTCAACCGTTCCCCGGTATCTCCAATTCGGATATTGCGAACCGGTAGTCGCCGGAACATTGACCTGTTCCAACTCGCCAAAGATATTCTCGGGCTGGACAGCAAATACTTTGCACGGCGTACGCGAAAGAAAGCGGTGCACCGCGAGGGCAAGTTCCGGCGTCATATCCGGAGCCGAAACGGGGTCAACGGTGGTTCCGGGTGGAAGCAGGTTCTCGCGATCAAGCGCAACGAGCAAACGCGCCCGGTCTTGGGCGCGGTGCAATATCTGTTTTTGCTGCTGCTCGTCGGTCGCATAGAGATTCAGGCGCGCGCGCAAATCGAGATCGTTGCCCAGCCAGAAAGCACCCAGCGTGGCCAAATCATGCGTGCCGATAGCCGCAAGCGAATGCGGCGGATACTGCGCCGGCGGAGAAAACGCGCCATCATGCTGGCGCTCGAAATAGAGTAGGCGGGAAGACAGGATGCCTGCGGCCTGCAGCCGCTCCACCATCCCCTCCGGCAAGGTGCCGAGGTCTTCACCGATCACCATACAGCGGTTGCGCTCGCTTTCGAGCGCGACGATTCCCAGCAAGTCATCGACTGGATAGGATACATAGCCGCCGCGGTCCGCGGCTTCATTTGCGGGAATCCAAAAAAGCCGCATCAACCCCATCACGTGATCGATGCGGAGCGCCCCCGCGTGCCGCATATTCGCCCGCAACAAAGTAATGAAAGGTTTATAAGCTGTTTCCTTCAGCCGTTCGGGCACGAATGGCGGCATACTCCAATCCTGCCCCTTGACGTTGAATTCGTCGGGCGGAGCACCGACCGTTACGCGATCCGCATACAGTCCTTGGGCAGGCCAAGTCTCGGCGCCTCCGGGATCCGCCCCTACTGCCAAATCCAGGTAAAGTCCCACTCTAAGCTGCAGCTCCGCTGCACGTTTCCCCACCGCATCAAGCTGGGTCTCGGCGTTCCACTGCAAGTAATCGTAGTATTCGAGTCGCTGTGAATGCGCCCGGGCGAATTCAGAAACCGCTTTTGAATTGGGATCACGGTATTCCAGCGGCCAAGTACGCCAGCCCCAAGTCGCCGCGTCGCGCGCATGAAACTCCTCCTGCAGCGTGAAAAATAGCGAAGCAAGCCGCAGAATCTCACCGCCCGTGCGCTGGAATGCGCGGAAAGCTCGTTCCCGATCGGTACCTGAATTGAGATGATGCGCACAAAAGTGATCAAATAGCAGCTCCATTAATTTAAATTTAAGCTTCGCTATTCTGCGGTAGTCGACCAGGTTTGCGTCACGCAACTCGCACAATTTAGTCTGAAATTCCGCGCGCCTCAGCAGCTTACGCGCTTTTACGCATTCGCTGAAATCGGGTACACGCTCGGGATCGAGGTACAGAGTATTTAACAGCGCACGGCTCGAAGGACTGTACGGGCTCGCGTGATCAGGATCATGGGGGAACAGCGCATGCAGGGGGTTGATGCCGACGAAAGCGGCGCCGCTTTGCGCCGCAAGTTCCACCAGAGAAAGCAGATCGGTGAAATCGCCAATGCCCCAATTGCGCTGCGACCTAACACCATATAGATTGACCGTCAAGCCCCAAACTCTGCTATTTTTCAGCGAAGCAGGCAGATAACAGCGCTGCGGCACGACGATCAGCTCCATCGTGGTCGGCGGCGCCGCTGCCCGCCCGGGAATCTGAAGAGTGATACTGTGATAGCCGGGCCCGGGAGGATTGGTGAGTTTCAGCGCCACACGAATGAAGTCTGTGCCAGCAATGTGTTGCTTCCCCTCAACCGCCAATTCATTGGGAAAGAAACTTCCGCTTTGTGACCCCCCCGCTTCTTCCTCGAGCAACCACTCGAATTTAGAATGGGCATCGGCTTCGGGCAAGGCTACGCTCAGCGCTAGCTCGTCCCCGGCACGCGCAATATGTACAGGCGGCAGCGGCCGGCACCAGAGCTGTTTTTCCCGCGCGTTAAGAGCATGGCGTATATCCGCGTCCGATGCGATCCTGAATCCCATCGCTTCAAGCAGCGCTATGCGGGTCTCGATCGGCACCGAACACGTCGCTCCCCACGCGTCGCGGTATTGAGTGGCGACACCGCAGACAGAACATAATTGTTCGAGCAAGGCAAGGTTCACTTTTTTTCCCGGTTGAAGCGACCTCTTCACTGACCCGGGCGGCCGCCTTCACGCCGCTCCTTGTCGATGACAGGAGCAAGCGGGATCACCCGCTGGACGGACCTTTCAACCATATCACTCCAAGAGGCGGGAGGTTTAGACGCAAAGACCACTCCCGCCCATGATGCGGCACGCGCTCCGCATCCTTCCCGCCGGCATTGCCGACCCCGGACCCGCCATAGGCGTCCGCATCACTATTGAGCAGTTCTTCCCACCATCCGCCGCACGGCACGCCTACCCTATAGCCTGCACGCACCACTGGGGTAAAATTGCAGACCACGAGCACCGCATTGCTGGCGGAACGACCCATCCGCAGGAAGCTTAATACGCTGTTGTCGCGGTCCTGCCATTCCACCCATTCGAACCCGAGCGATTCGCAATCATACTCATGCAATGCGGGTTGTGCGCGATACGTGCGGTTGAGGTCGGCTGTCCAGTCCTGTACGCCGCGGTGAAAGCGGTAATCCAGAATATTCCAGTCGAGGCTTTCATCATGTCGCCATTCGCCGTACTGCGCGAATTCTCCACCCATGAAAAGCAGCTTTTTGCCAGGGTGCGCCCACATATAACCGTAAAGCAAGCGCAAATTGGCAAACTTCTGCCATTCGTCTCCCGGCATTTTGCCGATCAGTGAGCCTTTGCCATGGACCACTTCATCGTGCGATAGCGGGAGAATAAAGTTCTCGGTAAATGCGTACCAGATTGTGAACGCCAGCTTGTCGTGATGATATTTACGGTGGACCGGGTCTTCAGCCATGTAACGCAGCATATCGTGCATCCACCCCATGTTCCATTTGTAGCCGAAGCCCAGTCCGCCGACCGATGTAGGACGCGTGACCATCGGCCACGCGGTGGATTCCTCGGCAATAGTTTGAACGTCGGGATAATCACGGTACACCGCCTCGTTCAGGCGGCGCAGGAAGTGCACCGCGTGCAGGTCCTCCCTTCCGCCGTATTCGTTGGGAATCCACTCGCCTTCCTTCCTCGCGTAATCGAGGTAAAGCATGGATGCAACGCCGTCGATGCGCAGCCCGTCAACATGATATTTGTCGAGCCAAAATAGCGCACTGCTCATAAGGAAGGCGCGCACTTCATGGCGGCCGTAATTGAAGACGCAGCTGTTCCACTCCGGATGATATCCTTGGCGAGGGTCTGCGTGTTCAAACAGGTGCGTGCCGTCGAAATAAACGAGTCCATGTGCATCGTTGGGAAAGTGCGACGGTACCCAGTCAAAAATGACGCCAATCCCACGCTGATGTAGGTAATCCACCAGGAACATAAGATCCTGTGGGGTCCCATAGCGAGCAGACGGTGCAAAATAACCCGTGATCTGGTATCCCCACGAACCATAAAATGGATGCTCCATTAGAGGCAGGAATTCAACATGGGTAAAGCCCATGCGCTGCACGTAGTCGGCGAGCGGCTGTGCGAGTTCGCGATAACTGAATGGCCGGTTGCCTTGTTCCGGAATCCTGCGCCATGATCCCAAATGCACTTCGTAAATAGAAACCGGCGCTTCCCTTGCCATCGCCTTGCGGCGCGCTGTCATCCAGTCGTGGTCTCCCCACTGGTAAGCAAGGCTAGAAACTCTTGAGGCCGTCGCGGGCGGCCGCTGCCAAGAAAATGCAAAGGGGTCGCTCTTGTCTGTTTCGTAACCGCTAGTGCGCGAGCGGATTCGATACTTGTACAGCGCACCGTCGCCGATTCCGCGAATGACACCCTCCCAGATTCCCGATCCGTCGCCACGCACCTGCAGCCGGTGCACATCAGAATTCCAGCCGTTGAAATCCCCGATTACCGAAACGGCTTCTGCGTTGGGCGCCCACACTGCGAAATACACCGCAGGTTCCCCTTCAACAGTTACCAGATGCGTCCCAAGTTTGTCGTACAAACGGTAATGAGTTCCTTCCTTGAACAGAAAAACGTCGTGATCGCTTATCGGCCAGGGCGTCTGGCCTCGGAGATGCTTCGATTCAGGTGCGCCGTTCGTTCCCGCGCCGGCTGTTTCAGAGTTCGCAGCGTTCATGAAGTGTTCCTCACCGTGTTGCAGTAAAGTTGCCGCAACCTTCGCCGAACAAAACAATATCCTTGCTAAAGCAGATCTCCGACCAAAGAAAATATTACCGCTGGATGATTACGATATGCACGCGGTATGGTCCGTGGGCCCCCAGTACGATAGTCTGCTCGATATCTGCCGTCCGCGACGGTCCCGAAATAAAGTTGACTGCGCGCGGCATCATCGGACATTCATTGCGCAATAGAGCCCACGCTTCTTCCATGCCCTTGACGATGCGAGTCACACCTACCACCGCAATATGCGTTTCAGGCAAAAGGCTGGTCGCGGGAGGAGTGTCTTTTCCCGAAAGCGTCATCAATGTCCCGGTTTCCGCAATGGCGCAGAATGCACCGGTAATTCCCACTAGATCACTTCCGTTCGCTGGCCGCACCTCTACAGTCATTTCCTGTCCATGCCAGTCAAGCCGCGCAAATTCGGGCCAGCATACCGCTTGCAGCGGAAGATGTTGCTCACGCAGATAGCGCGCTATTGCCCCCGGTACTTCGCTGATTGACGTGACCTGATCCACGCTGCTTGCCGAATTCAAAGCACGCTCGCGAAAACGCATCACGACGTTCCACTCAGCCTCTGGCCTCGGGCCTGCTGCATGTTGCCGGATATAGGCCCTGATTTCCTCTCGTTGGGCGCGGTCCGCGCTTTTGCCAAGCGCTGCGCGAATGCGCGCCAAGGTGTTTTCGCGTGCGCTCATCAGTGGGTAGGCATATCGAGTTTGGGTTTTTCCGTTTGCTCAGGCCAGCGGCCGGTGACCACCTTGGTGCGAGTATAAAACTGGATGCCTTCGGTACCGTGCACGTGCAAATCGCCGAACAGCGAATTTTTCCAGCCGCCGAAAGAAAAGTATGCCATCGGTACTGGAATCGGCACGTTGATGCCGACCATACCCACTTCGATTTCATGCTGAAAGCGCCGCGCCAGCGCCCCAGAACGTGTGAAAATCGCCGTGCCGTTGGCATGCGGGTTGCGGTTTACCAGCTGCATCGCTTCGTCGAAATCCCGGACGCGCAGTACGATCAGCACCGGGCCGAAAATTTCATCGCGGTAAATCGTCATTTCTGGAGCGACATGATCGAATAGCGTGGGGCCCAGATAAAAGCCGTTTTCGTGTCCCGAAATTTTGAGACCGCGTCCATCCAGCACCAGCTTCGCGCCTTCTTTCTCACCGAGGCCAATATAATTTTTCACGCGGTCGCGATGGGCGCGCGTAATCAGCGGGCCCATTTCCACGCCCTTAGTGTTGCCCGGTCCGACTTTTAGCGTCGCCGCTTTCCCGCGCAATTGCGCCACCAGGGAATCAGCTGCCTCGCCCACCGCCACGACCGCGGATATCGCCATGCACCGCTCGCCCGCCGAACCGTAGGCTGCGCCAATCAAGGCATCAGTGGTGAGTTCCAGATCGGCGTCGGGGAGGACCACCGCGTGGTTTTTCGCTCCGCCCAGCGCTTGGACCCGCTTGCCCTTTTTCGCACAGGTCTCGTAGATATAGCTGGCCACCGGTGTGGAACCGACAAAGGAAACCGCGTTGATTTCCGGATGCTGCAAGATCGCATCCACTGCCTCCTTGTCACCGTGCACTACGTTGAAAACGCCGTCGGGCAGCCCGGCTTCCTTGAACAGTTCCGCCATCAAAAGGCTCGCCGAAGGCACTTTTTCGGAGGGTTTCAATATAAACGTGTTGCCGCAGGCGATCGCCACTGGAAACATCCACAGAGGTACCATCACCGGAAAATTAAACGGCGTGATTCCCGCGCAAATGCCCACCGGCTGCCTGAGGGAAAAGCAATCCACATCTGCCCCAACGTTTTCCGCATGCTCGCCTTTCAACAGATGAGGTATGCCGCATGAAAATTCCACGACTTCGATGCCACGCTGCACCGAGCCACCAGCGTCAGTCAACGTCTTCCCGTGCTCCTCGGTTGCCAGCCGTGCCAGTTGCTCGCGATTTTTATCTAAAAGCTGCAAATAACGCATCATCACGCGAGCACGCTTCAGCGGAGGAGTTTCGCGCCAGGCAGGGAACGCCTGACTAGCGGCGCGAACAGCGGCATCGATATCGGCATTGTTGGCAAACGGCACGCGACGGATTACTTCGCCAATTGCCGGGTTGGTCACTTCGCCATTGCGCACGCTTTGGCTCGCAACTTTTTTCCCGCCAATCCATAACGGCAGCACAGAAACGGCTTCAGCGGGCTTATTCATGGCTCACCTTATTCGATGCCGGTATAGCTCGCGGAAGGTTTGGCCTTCAGGCGCTGGCAAATCGCGCCCACCGGTCCAGCCTTGCCCTCCGGGAAGATAATGCAAAAGCTTTTCTTCACCCGCTATCCAGTTCAAAATACGCGCCGCAATGCGCGTGAATACGGAATAGACAGCGGGAAACAGTGCTGCCCAAGCCCAGATTTTCAGTACCAGCCGCTCTTGCCACGGGCGCAAGCCTCGCTCCATCTGCTGCTCGCGCAGCATGCGCATTAAATCGGGGAGTGGAATTTTCACCGGACACACCGCTGCGCACGCGCCGCAGAAGGTAGACGCATTGGGCAAATCCAGCGCGTTTTCCAGCCCGGCATAGACAGGAGTAAGTACCGAGCCCATTGGCCCGGGGTACACCCAGCCGTACGCATGGCCGCCGATATTCTGATATACCGGGCAATGGTTCATGCACGCGCCGCAGCGGATACAACGCAGCATTGGCTGCAACGCCCCGCCCAGCAATTTGCTTCGTCCCGCATCCACCAGCACGATATAAAAATTCTCCGGTCCGTCGCTTTCACCTTCACCGCTGACGCCGGTAGTGATCGAAACATAATTGGTGATCGCCTGTCCCGTGGCAGAACGCGGTAAAAGCCGCAACAACGTTGCAATGTCCTCCAGGGTGGGCACCACTTTCTCGATGCCGGTAATGGCGACATGCACTCGCGGTAATGTGGTAGTCAAACGCCCATTTCCCTCGTTGGTGACGATGAGGGTGGATCCGGTTTCGGCAATCAAAAAATTGGCGCCGGAGATTCCCATGTCCGCCGAGAGAAAATGCGGGCGCAGCATCTCGCGCGCTTCGCGGCAAAGTTCCGGAATGGCTGTTTTACGCGGTTTCCTGTGGATCTGTTCAAACAAATCCGCGATTTCATCCTTGCTCTTGTGCACCACCGGTGCGACGATATGCGATGGCGGTTCGTGCGCAAGCTGCAGAATGTATTCACCGAGATCGGATTCCACTACTTCGACCCCGGCTGCCTCCAACGCTTGGTTGAGCGCGCATTCTTCACTCACCATGGATTTCGACTTGACGGCTTTGCGCACCCCGTGCAATTCGGCGATTTCGCAAACGATGCGATTTACATCTTGCGCAGTTTCCGCCCAGTACACCACCGCGCCGCGTGCGGTCGCTGTCTGCTCGAACTGCTCAAGATAAAGGTCCAGATCGCGGATTGCACGGTCGCGTATGTCGGCCGCGGCGTCGCGGTACGCCTCAAAATTCCCCAGTTCGAGAATGGCGTCGGCGCGGGCAAAAACAAATTTGCCCTGCGCTTTCGACAAGGATTGTTGTAGTTGCCTATCGCGCAGTTTTTCGCTTGCGCGCGCCTTGAATTCCATTGATGCGAGTTGCACTAGACTCTCTCTTCCCCAGCCAATATTTCGGCCACATGCAATACGCGAGTTTTACGGTCTCCGCGTCTGCGCAGTCTGCCTTCGATATTCAGCATGCATCCTAAATCTCCCAGCGCCACAGCATCGGCGCCGCTGGCTTGAATGGCGCTGCATTTGTTGTCCGCCATGCGCGTGGAGATATCGCCCATTTTGACCGAAAATGTGCCGCCGAAGCCGCAGCAGGTTTCGCAGTTCTGCATTTCCGTCAGCTGCAAACCAGAAATTTTGGCCAACAGCTGGCGCGGCTGGCTTTTTACTCCCAGCTCGCGCAAGCCCGAACAAGAATCGTGGTACGTGACGCTGCCGTAAAAGTTACCGGGAATCTTCTGCAGCTTCGCCACGTTGACCAGGAAATCAGTGAGTTCGTAAGTGCGGCGTGACAGCTCGCTGATTTTCTCAAGGTGTTGTGGTTGTTCGTTGAACAAACGGGGATAGTGTTCACGTATCATTCCAGCGCATGAGCCAGAGGGCGCGACAAGGTAATCGCAGTCAGCGAATTCGCGCAAGATCTTTAGGGCCAGAGCTTTGGCAGAATGGCGATCGCCTGAGTTATAGCCGGGCTGGCCGCAGCAGGTTTGCGTCTTGGGCACAATCACTTCGCAACCCGCCGCTTTCAGAAGCCGCAGCGCGGCGAAACCGATGCGCGGGCGCATCAAATCCACCAGGCAAGTCACGAAAAGTCCTACACGCATCGCAGGTACCGTTAATGATGAATCGATCCCGATCAATCATAACACAACGCCTGCGGCATCCTTTGTTCGATGCGTGCAATATCAGCCGCCGGTGGACAAGTAGTGAACCGAGAACAGTTGCTGTTCGTCGGTCCATACACCCTGCGGCTCGAATCCCGCTTGCCGCGCCAATTCCTGAAACTCGTCCGACGAGTATTTATAGGAATTCTCGGTGTGAATTGTCTCGCCGGCACCGAGATCAAAGCTCCTGCCCTGTACCGTGACCTGCTGTGCAGTCAAGCTTTCCAGGTGCATTTCAATGCGGCCTTCTTGCGGATTATAAAAAGCGCGATGGAGAAAGTTTTCCAGCTTGAAATTGCCTTTGAGCTCGCGGTTGACCCGCGCAAGCAAATTCAAATTGAATTCAGCGGTGACGCCCTGGCTGTCATTGTAAGCGGCTTCCAGCTGTGCCCGCGGTTTTTTCAAATCCACTCCGACCAGCATCCCTCCCCGCGCCGACACTACATGCAACGCGCGTTTCAAGAAAACGACCGTTTCCGCCTGGGTAAAATTTCCTATGGTAGAACCCGAAAAATATAACACCTTGCGCTTTAGTCCGGGCACACTGCACTCAGGCAGCGCGACAGGCTCGGAAAAATCGGCGCATACGGCAATTATCTGCGTACCGGGAAATTCGCGCGCAAGCTCCAGCGACCCGATACGCAGTTGCTCACATGCAATGTCAACGGGCATGTATGCGGGTGGCCGCAAATGCTCAAGAAGAATGCGCGTTTTCCGGCTTGGGCCGCTACCGTATTCGATCAGCAAACAACCTTCCCCCAGAAGTTTCGCCATTTCTGCAGCAAACTGCCGCATCATGGCGATTTCAGTACGTGTTAGATAATATTCGCGAAGCTCGCAGATAGCGGCAAATAGCTCGCAACCACGGCGATCGTAAAAATACTTGGCGGGAATCTGCTTCTGGCGTTTGGCCAGCCCTGCCAGAACGGCGTCCAGGAAATCTTGTGGTGCAGAAGGAAGATTATAAAAACGGACTGGTTGAGCTCCGTCCGGACTCATCTCCACTGGAATCTCTGGTTAAGCCCTGCGCGGTTACGACGGTCGCTTTTCGGGTTGGGATGTGCGAAGCGAGGTGCAGCCAAGGGTTACTCCCCTTGGCAAGCCGAGCGACAAAGCAGACCATCCGAATAAGCGCCCCGGACTCGGTCTCGCGCAGCGTGGTGCGGGAACGGGCGCAAGCTGCCGCAAGAAACACTTTCAAGCAGGGCGCTCATGCTGCCGCTCCCGCACCCCAAGCTTCGCTGACCGTGTCGCGGCAGCCGTCCCTCTGGGTTGCGGCAAAATTTAGCGTCTGCGTCTTTGCGCTCCCCGGCTTCGTAGTCCAAACTACGACCTTCGTCGCGCGCCTCGCATTCATCTACAATTTTGCCGGCAACGCAATCGACGGAGGACTTAATCAGAGGTTCCTTAACTTGAGTGCGGCTTGTAGGCGAAGCTGGTCTCAATCCATCTTTTGATGCGGTTGGCGTCCGCAATGCGGGTGTATTTGCCCCAGGAGTCAAGCAACACGATGATTACCGCTTGCTCGGCGATCTTCGCCTGCATTACTAGGCAGCGTCCGGAATCGTGGATATAGCCGGTCTTTGACAGCCCGATATCCCAGCTCTTACTTCTAACCAACACGTTGGAATTGTGGAACGGGAGGTGGCGCCGCTTGCGCTGCTCCACGGCGTATGAGGTGGCAGTGGTG
>DASPRE010000086.1:0-20700 GCA_035624615.1 Burkholderiales bacterium
AAAAATAAAGTTGCGCGTCCCCTGTATGTTCTTCCGACTTTCTCTTCTGGTGCCTGCGCATATGAACAGCTGCATTGGCTTAGCGCTCGCGCCCGGCTTCGTGCATGGTTTTCTGGATGGGTGAAAGCAGATACTCAAGAACCGTACGGCTGCCAAGATTGATTTCAGCAGAAACCTGCATTCCCGGGCTTAGGTGATACTTCGCGCCGTCCCGCTCAAGATACGGCGCTTTCAGCGATACAATTGTGCGGAAGCCACTCTGCGCCGGGTTTTCGCTACCCGGATTGTTCTTGTCGGATTTCGCGGCCGGCACTTCGCTCGCATCGGGGCTGACCTGCAATACTTCTCCATTTAACATGCCGTACTGCTGGAATGGGTAAGCGGTGAATTTCAATTTCACCGGCTGCCTGGGGCGCACGAAGCCCGCGTCGAGATTGGTGACCCACACTTCCGCCTGCATCGGGTCATTGCGCGGAACCAAAGTAAGCAGCACCGTGCCGGGAGAAACCACGCTGCCCACGGTATGCGTGGCGAGATCTTTGACAATGCCGTCTTGCGGCGCACGAAGCTCCAGCAAAGCATGTCGATGCGATTCCTTTTCCCAGTCCTGCTGCAGTTTCTCGTATTGTCCCTGGGCTTCAACTTGCTCGTTCTGCAACTGGCTGCGGTAGGTGGAAGTAATCTGCGCGATCTTTTTTTCCGATTGCGCGATGCTGGCTTTGAGGCTCGCCACATTGTAATTCTGCGCTCGCAGGTCTTGTTCCTTCTCGATGCGGTCGCGGCTTTTTTCCATCGCCATAAGCTTGGTGACATAGCCGTCTTTGGCCAGCTTCGCATAAGCCTCTTCTTGCTGGCGGTAAGTGGGCAGCGTCTGAGTCAATTTTTCCTGAATTTCCATAGCACTTGATAAATCTTCCTTAGCCTTTCGTAGCGCCGCCTGCTCCTGCTGCAAGCTGTCCAGATAAGCCTGGCGGCGCTCGTGGTACTGTGCGTCCACTTTTGCAAACAGCACCGGCGAATCGCCCGCTTCCTTCCTGAGCGGAGCGCTCGAAAGCTCGGCTTCAATGCGCCGCAGCTGAAGGCTCTTCAGTGCAAGCTCGCTTTGCAAAGTCTTGATGTCCGCTTCGGAGATGCTAGTGTCCATGCGAATCAATACTTGTCCTTCGCGGACTTCATCGCCTTCTTTCACCAGGAGTTCCTTGACAATTCCCGAATCGGCGGGCTGCACGATCTTCAAAAAGCTTTGCGGCACCAGTTTCCCCTGAGCCACTGCAATGATATCGAGTCGCCCGAAAATTGCCCAAAGCAGCATCACTCCGAACAAGACCAGCACGGTGTAAAGCACGAGCCTAGGCAAAGGCGAAGGCGGCTGATGCTGCGCGCGAAGGATGGCGGGCGCAAAATCCAGCGCATCCGCTTGAAGCTTGGTTATTCGTTGCAACATTTGCATCTGCGTCATTCTCTTTTCTGTCCCTCGCCGCTCACCGTTTACCGTTTACCGCTCACCACGTCTAACTTAACTTCACTGCTCCCTCTTGCAACGTAGCAAGCGGGCGCAGCGTCTGCGCCTGCGCTCCGAACTGCGGCGAATTGAGCACGTCTTGAGCCGCTCCGAGCCCGATTCCCGCCAGTGTGCCATTGTTGCCGTATTGATACGCGAGATCGCCGCCCAAGGCTTCGGTGTCGCTGCCCGTTAAATGGGCATCGAGAAGACTGTTCATCATGCTCCATTGATCGAGATTGTTATTTGCAGCTAGCGCCTGATTGAATTTGCCAACAAGCGCAGTGAAATCGAAATCGTTTATTCGCTGGGTCAGCAATGGATTAGACGAGTTGGGATCATAACTCTTCATGGCATCAGTAATGACTTGCAGATTCAATACGCTTTCGTTCTTTGATGAGGCATACCAATCCGTGAGTGTAATGGTCTCGCCTTTGCCCACTTCGACGACGAGATCCTCGTTGTTTCTGGATAGAGCGAGATCTTTGTAGCGGATGCCTCCGCCCAGTGAAAGCGTGTTGTCTTGGCCGCGGCTCGCATCCACCGTATCAGTCCCGTCGCCTCGATTGAAAGCGATGATGTCACTCCCTTTGCCGGTCGATATGCTGTCATTCCCCTTGCCGCCAATGAAGAGCTCATTGCCGCTGCCTCCGGTCAAGGTGTCATTCCCTTTGCCACCGTCGAACAGGTTGTTGCCAGATTTATCTTTCAGAATATCCTTGCCATTCCCGCCCTCCAGAATGTCGTTTCCTGCGCCGCCCCTGAGGACATCATCTCCATTGCCGCCGTCAAGCAGGTCATTGCCCGCGCCACCACGAAGGGTGTCTTTGCCATTGCCCCCGAACAATAGGTCATTCCCCTCCCCGCCGGTGAGGACGTCTTTGCCGTTGGTTCCGACGGGGGTGAGGCCGGTTGGTTGGCTGCTTCGCAACGCCATTTCACCCAGCATCGCCGCATCCCAGACTGTGCCGTCGGCGAAGATGGCTTGTTGAATGGGTGTGGAGTTGGCATTAGCGTACCAGTGCTGGATATGCACCGAGTCGCCACCCGCGTCCGTGAGCAACAGATCTAAACCGTCTCTGCTTACGGTGATGTCACTCGGCGCGATACCGTTGGTAAACTGAATGCTGCCCTGATTGCTCGGATTGGTAACGACATCATGCCCGAAGCCCGGGTCAAATAGATACGTGTTGTTCCCCGCGCCGCCGTTAAGAATATCGTCGCCGCCCAGTCCGTTGATGCGGTCGTCAACATTGGTGCCAGTGATAGTGTCGTTTCCGGCAGTGCCGTTGAGATCAAAGCCTTTGGCGATGAGGTCGGCGTAACTCAACAGTGTGCCATCGGCAAACTGGAAGCTCGAGATAGACGGATTGGCAAAGACATCATTGGGATCGAAATCATCAATATGGATTGCGCCGCCTTGATTACCCACGCGCAAGAGTAGCGAGCCCAGGCCCAAGGAAATGGAATCGGGTGTGATGCCGGCGCCAAACGCAATGGTGTTGGTGCCGCCTGAGTCCTGGATGTGGTCAACACCGTCGCCTGCGTTAAAAACATAGGTGTCATTTCCCGCACCTCCGATGAACGTCTTGTTGCCATGGCCGTCATCGATTATGGCCATCTCGTTTTGCAGATTGCCGCCGGAATCGAAATTCTTAATATCGGCAACGTTGCCACCACCCGGAGCCGGTGTATTCGTGTAGATGGTGGAGGTGCCATTCGGGTTGTGGCTGATGCCGGAACTGGAGCCAGGTGCACCGGCTAGTGCTGCGGCGGCTGCCTGAGCAGCAATATAATCAACTCTAGTATATTCTCCGGTAGAAGTAATGCCGCCAAGGATGCCATTATTCCAGTGAGCAGTTGTTACACCATTGAACGAAGTGCTTAAGTCAGCGAAATTGGGCCAGTTATCGTAAACTACCGTCTCATTACCAGTGAAAGTAGACGCGTCGCCCGTGCCGCTCCAAGAAATTGTCTCAGTACCCACCGATGTTATATAAGGCACTCCATCTACGAAGATGGGAAGACTGGTTGTGGCACTAAATGGTATAGATGGGTATGAGTATTCTGCTGTACTTTGTGTCGTTACTGTACCGAATGTGATCCCGTAGGAAGTAACGCTCTTGGCGTTGAAGATGTCCGCTCCATGACTGCCGTCCTGATGCTTCCAGCTATCACTAATCTTGACATTATCGGAGCTGAAATTGTCTGTCTGAAAGTTGCCGTGGCCGTCGTTGGTGTATGTGCTGTAATTTCCGTCCTTATCGTACGCGATACCCGAGCTTGAACCATTGGGATTGAAAGTGTCCGTTCCATGACTGCCGTCCCCATGCTGCCAGCTGTCGCCGGTCTTGATACCATTTGCATCGAGGTTGTCTGTCTGGACGTTGCCTTGGCCGTCGTTCGTGGTGATTGTTTCGTTTAGCAGATTGCCGCCACTATCGAATTTCCTAACATCGGTAATAACGCTACCATCCGGATTCGGCGCAACCAAGTTTATGGTGGAGGTGCCATTTTCCTGAAGCTCTGATGAGTAAGTAAAAACTGCTCCGCCCACAATACTTACTTGCCCGGCATAATTTCCGTTCTGGGCATAGGAATCGACAATTGTTGTTCCATTTGCACATGTGACGCTATCTGATGCAGTCCCATTAGAGTTAAATGTAAGAGACGCTAATCCATCTGTACCGGAAAGAGTGATTACAAATGAAGAACCACCATTTGTAAAAAGAATACTGATTGCCTGATCAGGTGTAAGCTGCAGTGGGGAGCCATTGCTGTTAAAAACGCCAGCCGAACCGCCGAATAGTGGCAAAGCCGCTAGGCTCGGGTCAATTGCATTGGCAAGCAATACCGAACCGTCAGAACTAAAAGTGGCAGTGTTGCCGCCGGTACATGTAAGCTTCGTGGGGTTACCGTTAGAATCTAACGCGACAATTACTCCACCGGGAGTTTGAACGCTAACCTCGCCATTTACATTGACGGTACCTGAATATCCGCTGGACAGATTGTAGGTTACCGCGCCAGTTACCGGATCCGCAGAACTACTCGTAACCCCCACTGGATCACCTTGTAATAGCCCATAGAAGTCGACGTTATCAGCAATCAGCTTTCCAATTTCGTTCCAACCGTCGAAAATCTGGCCGAAAATCAACCCGCCGACCACGGCGCCCGAAGCTGCCGAATTTAGCGAACCACGGCCTGCGCCAATGATTCCACCAATCGTTGAACCAGCTCCTGAAGTAATGGCTCTCGCGACACCAGTAATTCCATTTTCTTGATAGCCTTCGAAGACATCTACGGCAGTAAATACAGCGCCAAATTGTGCACTGAGAAATTTGCCAGCCCCCTTATCCAATTTTCCAATATATTCTGCGTATGCTGTTGACAGGTATGTGGTTACAGTATTCCAAATTTGGAATGCGGTATTGCTACTTGTGTTTGTATCGGACATACGGAACCTCTTTTTATCCGGACTTAATTAGAAATTTACCTGTCACGAGCGCGATATCACAGTGCGATAAACAATCACCGCACCTGCGCCCAAAAAATAACCTGCCGTAATGACAACTACGCCCTGTAAAAATAACCATCGATCGGCTAGGAGAGTGTTACACCTGTCATAACCGAGAGATCCAGCGAACATAAAATAGTAGTAGGGGCCAATGATAAGAAGGCAAGCAAGTGCAACTACATAGTAGATCCTAAATCGCGGGGCGCTATAACGTCCAACAAATAACCCACGTTTGTCTGCTCGCCATTGGTCGACAAAATCACGATAAAAACCATCATTCTTGAAAAGGCTTAGGAACGTGTAAATCGTGAGGGCAAAACTAATCATCCACGCAGACATCAATAGTCTTGCGTTGATCGTTGGATCCCCAGGAAGACAAGCCGATCTTACTTTCACGCCCGAAAAGGCAATGCTGTCAAAAAAGGATAAATTACTCACAAGGCTTGGAAATGAAAAACATACTAATTCCAAAATAAGCCAAACGATGAGCGAGATATTCATAGGAAGGTGCCACTTGGAATCCCGGGTCATCGTAGTCCCAGAGCTTGCATTTTCCTGACTATTTTCATTGCTCATATTTTGTACACCTCACTTAAGCAAAATGGTGTGGGCGATTTCTGCATGTAAAGGTTATCCATGCTAAGCATTACGATTTTCAACGTTCGAATATGCCCTCGACGGAGCGAAACAGTCAAAATGATCTTGTACCATATTACAGGCCACTGAACTTTTGCAACGAGATCGAATTTCGGATAGCAGCTCACCGTAAATCTACAATTCTATTCAACGTGCTCTTAGTTCCTGATCCAAATTCTCGACAAGAATGCCGGTCAGAAATCACCCATCCTGATTCTTTTCTCCCTTGACCACGCTCATCTGTTTTTCATGCTGGCCCAGGGCCACAATCTCATCCACCTGCAATCCCCTTGGCAGCTGATGCGTGATGAACAGCATCGTCACCTTGCCTTTGAGTTGATTGACCGTTCTCGCGAATTGCTCGGCGGTAGGCAAATCGAGGTTGCTGGTCGCTTCGTCGAAGATGAGGATTCTCGGCCGTTTCAGGAGAGCGCGAGCAATGGCGATTCTTTGCTTTTGCCCGCCGGAAAGTCCCACGCCATGTTCGCCGATCTGCGTCTGGTAGCCTTCGGGAAGATGCTCGATGGTGTCGTGAATCTCCGCCATCTTGCACGCTTGCACCACCTGCTCGAAAGTTGCATGGGGGTTGGCGAGGGCAAGATTCTCATAAATGGTGCCCGAGAAGAGGATGGTGTCCTGCGGCACGACGCCGAAGTATTGCCGCAGTTCATTGGCTGCAAGATGGCGGATATCGTGGCCGTCTATTTTGATTTGGCCGTCCGAAGGACGATAAAACCCTTGCAGGAGTTTCGCCAAAGTGCTCTTTCCGCAGCCGCTGGGCCCCATCAGTGCCATGCAGACTCCCGGCTCGAGCTTGATGTTGAGGCCGGTGTAAAGATAAGGCAGATTCTCCGCGTAGCGGAAACTCAAATTGACGATTTCCACCCTGCCCCGCTCCGCCGTCGCCCGCCCTGGAATCAGGGAATAGGGTTCTGGAGGCGCATTCATAATGTCACCGAGACGCTTCACTGCAATGGCTGCTTGCTGGAATTCCTGCCATAGACCGACGATGCGCAGCATGGGCTGCGACATGCGGGAAGCGAACATCTGGTAAGCCACCAGCATGCCGATGGTGAAACCTTGGTTTTGCATCACCAGCCAGGCGCCTGCACAGAGGATGAACAAGGTCAGAAGCTGGTCGAGTGCGTTAGCTGCGACATTGTAAGTATTGGAGAGGCTGCGGGTATTGAAGCTGGAATTGAGATAGGCGGCCAGGTAATCGCCGAAGCGGTTTTTGAGCTGCGGCTCCATTTGGAGCGATTTCACAGTTTCCATTCCGGCGATGTATTCGGTGAGGAACGCCTGGTTTCTCGCGCCCAGCAAAAACTGCTGATTGAGACGCTGGCGCAGCAGCGGTACCACCGCCAAGCTCAGGGCGATGATGGCAGCGAGCAATGCAAGCGTAATCAGGCTCAGCAGCCAGCTGTAATAAAACATGATGGCGAGAAACATCAGCAGGAACGGGCAATCGAGAATGAGCGTCACCGCCGCGCCGCTTACAAATTCGCGAATGGTCTCCACGCCGTGGACGCGCGCCACAACCACGCCGGTTGGGCGGTGTTCGTAATAGCGCGGCGACAGTTTCAGAATATGCTCGAACACCTGGCTGCCCAGCACCGCATCCACGCGGTTGCCGGTGTGCAGGACAAGATACTGGCGCGCCCAGCTCATGGCAGAGGTAAACAGCATGAATACCGCAAGCCCGATTGCTATCACTACCAAAGTGTTCATGGTCTGGTGCACCACCACTTTGTCGATCACGACCTGGGTGAACAACGGCGTAGCAAGCGCCATAAGCTGAATAGCAAGCGAGGCGAGCAGCACATCGCGCCAAATGTGCTTGTGCTTGAGGAGTTCGGGGATGAACCACTTGAAACCGAAAGTTTGTTGCTGCAACAGCGCGGCATCTTTGTCGGTGGCGGCCTGCTCTTTCTTGCTGAACAGCATGACCTGCCCTGTATAACGCGCTTGAAACTCGGCGATAGGACATGATTTGGGATTAGGATCGCCCTGCTCAAAAAGCGCGATTTGCTTGTCATCCGTTTTGACGACAAGGGCAAGGCTGACCTTGGCTTCGCCCTCCCCCTGACCTTCGCGAGTAGTTTCGCCCTGCGACTGGCTCAGGGCGAACGGCTCCGCGGGCTTTAGGACAGCGATGCAGGGTAAGACTAATTTCCCGAGATCGGCTGTGGCGACAAAGCGGAAGCTGCTGTTGACTCCAAGTCCCTGGCCGGCGCGTTGCAATGAAAGCAGGTTATAGGGCGGGGGAAATTGGCGTAGGACAAGCTCAGGGGCAAACGGGATGCGCTGCAGTTGGCAGATGCCTCCCAGCCCCCAAATAAAGGCTTGCGTGGAAATAGGTAGATTGCCGTCCACTGACGCCCCCCTCGTCAACACTGATGTAGGGCGCACCAGTGTCGGTGACGCACATTGCGGTTACCACTAGTTTAAAGCTCCAATTCCGGCTGGCTTTGTAGTACCCGGCCAGCATGCTGCCTTATATGCCGTGAATGACGGAGGTTTAAACGGTTTTCATTGGGAAATATACTCGCACCCTTGGCCAAAAAGCAACCAAATTCGTTCACGAGATCAAGCGCAATTACGGTGGCCGATTTGGGATCAATCTTTCAGAATAGTTTCATCCAGGAAAAAGACATGGTCTCGCGCAAAAGACGTGCGGATATGCGAGCGGTCTTTGTATATCGGCTCGCCATCTTCTGTCAGAGACGGACATATTGATTTCCCGCAAAGATAGTCAACCGGATTAATAGTTATTGCGCCAGTGCGACGAGCTATGTCTTTCAATCTCGCGGTGACCGGTTCAGAAGCCGCAACGAAATGGTCCCTATTGATGTTTTTGACATCGGCATATACCCCACCTTTGATCAGGGAGCGCCGAATCATGGCTTTCGGATCGTTTTCTTCGCCAACCGGTATGTTCAAAACGAGATAAACCTTCTTGCCTTGCTGCCGCAGGCCGGCAATCATGGATTCAAGCGCCTGGTATGCCCTGCTCGATCCTTCCGACCCGGTGCCTAAATCTCCGCTGAATCCTTGCTCCTCGAATTGGTACGAGGAATTATTAAAATAATAAAGCCAATTGGCACCAAGGACCACGGTATCAACATCGCGCTGTTCTGCGAACGCAATTACCCTTTCCATAAACCCATTGCATCTAGGGTGATTTTTTTGTCTTACATTGGGTATGGGCGGGCAAGCATTGACGATTGCGAATACCGCGCTCTTGGTTTGGAATGGCTTTTCGGAGATCAACTTGTCTATTCGCGGCCAATATTGCGCCATGTTGCTGTCGCCAGCAAACAAGACCTTCCGGGTGTTTTGACCTTCCTGCAAGAAAGTACCGCCTTGAAACTGAATCGGTCTGAGGTTGGCCCCAGGATAGTTCCAGTCATTGGACGCTTTGATTATTTTCTCGAGCCCGGAAGAATAAGTCCGGGGCTCTATTTTTCCAGAGTATAACGTTAGCCCGGAAATTCCGACTAGCGCTGCAAGAAAAAATAGGTAAATCGCAGGAGAATTGCGTTTGTTCGATCTGATCGGTTTTTCGATGAAACGGTAAGTAAGCCAGGCCAGGACAAAACTCAGTCCAATGATAGCCAGCTTGATTGCGTTCGTGGGATGACCGGCCTCACCGATCCGGGTGAAGGACAGCAATGGCCAATGCCACATATAGAGCGGGTAGCTAATGAGCCCGACGAATACCAGTGAGCGATGGCTAAGAATTTTGCTGTTCAGCCATGTTTTTTGCCCGGGAAATATGAGCAGGAATGTTCCCACCGTTGGCAGCAGGCCGCGCCAGCCCGGAAACGGCTCTTCTCTGTTGAGGCCAATAATCGCGACCGCAACCAGCAGTGCGCCCAACCCGGTTATCACGTTGCTGGCCACACTCGAGTGTCCGGGGATTTTGGCAAAGGCTCGCTCCAACAATGAATCGCATTCTTCCTTCTTGTAGAGAGTAATGTAACAAAGAATGGCACCGAGCATGAGCTCCCAGAAACGGGTTTGTGGAAGATAAAAACTTGCCTCCGGGTCTACGTTTATTATCCAGATGTTGAGCGCAAACGATGTGACCGCAATAAGTACGACGAGCAAAATCACATTAAGACCGCGTCGGTAGGCAAATACGAGAAGCGGCGGCCAAACGAGGTAAAACTGCTCTTCCACCCCGAGCGACCAAAGGTGCAACAATGGCTTGAATTCTGCTGCCGTGTCAAAGTAACCTAGCTCATTCCATAAAGTGAAATTTAGAATGAATGCTGCGCCGGCGGCGATGTGTTTGCCCAATTGCAGGTACTCGTCGGAAAGCAACATGTACCATCCGAGCGCCAGGGAAGCGGATAGAACAAGAATCAGGGCGGGAAAAATGCGCTTGATCCGGCGTGCATAAAAATTAGCGAAACGAAAGCTGCCCTGATCCAGTTCCTTAAAGATGAAACCCGAAATGAGAAACCCGGAGATGACGAAGAAAATATCTACGCCGACAAATCCCCCTTGCACATATTGCGGAAATGCGTGGAACCCAATTACGGATAGAATTGCTATGGCGCGGAGGCCGTCAACATCGGGACGATAAAGGAACTGCGTGTTTGAGGTCATTAAGCCGCGATTCTATTCATATTACCCATTGAAACCAAGTAACGTTGACCAACCACGGAGAGCCGCGCGTTTTTGAACCAAAATGAATAAGAAACCCTATCCCCGCTCCGCCGCGCTGGCGCTTATCGTGTTGGCTTTCATCTGGGGCTACAACTGGGTAATTATGAAAAAAGTGCTCGCGTTCTGCGGCCCTTTCGACTTCGCCGCGCTGCGCACTTTTTTCGGCGCGCTGTGTTTGTTCGCGGTGCTGGTGTGGATGAAAAAACCGCTGCGCCCGGCGGAATTGAAATTCACTTTGCTGCTCGGCTTGCTGCAAACCACGATCTTTACCGCGCTCATCATGTGGGCGGTGGTGGATGGAGGCGCAGGGAAAACCGCGGTGCTCTCCTACACCATGACCTTCTGGCTATTGATACTTGCCTGGCCGCTCTTGGGCGAACGCATTCACGGCCTGCAATGGCTGGCTGTAGCCATGGCGTTTGCGGGTCTGTTATTTATTCTTCAACCGTGGAATCCGCAAGGCAGCCTTGCGAGCAGCGTCATTGGCACAGCAGCAGGAATTGTCTGGGCGATGTCGGTCATCGTGGCAAAAAAATTGCGCAGCCGCGTGCAGCTTGATTTGCTTTCGCTCACTGCCTGGCAGATGCTGCTCGGGGGTTCAGTGTTGGTTGGAATAACTCTGCTTGTACCTCAGCAGCCCATCGAATTGAGCAGTTATTTCTGGTTTGCGGTCATTTACAACGCCGCCCTTGGAACCGCGCTTGCCTGGCTGTTATGGCTTTACGTGCTGCAACACTTGCCGGCCGGATCCGCGGGTCTGGGCTCGCTCATGGTTCCAGTGGTAGGCGTGCTCGCTGCGTGGCTGGAACTCGCCGAAAGACCGGAGCAATGGGAAATCGCCGGGATGCTTTTGATTGGTGCTGCGCTTTTACTCCTTAGCCTCCTTGGAATGCGCGAACCGAAAGTCGACCCGGAAATGGCGCAGGAATAAGTTCGGAGCCGCGCTTTCCAACCCGATTGAACTCGCGTAAAGTGGTGCGCAGGTTCATCGAGACATACACCATGCACGCCGCAGTTGAAAAACCCTCTGTCCGCGCAGCGCTGCTTGCCGAATTGCGCAGCTTTCTGCCCGAGCAATCAGTACTGGCCGAATCCGAAGAGCTTAAGCCTTACGAGTGCGATGGGCTTTCCGCTTACCGCCAGCTGCCGATGCTTGCCGTGCTGCCGGAAAACGAACAACAGGTGCAGCGCGTTTTGCGCGTGTGCAATAAGCATCGGGTTCCTGTCGTGGCACGTGGCGCGGGCACTGGACTTTCAGGCGGTGCGCTCCCGCTTGGCGACGGAGTGCTGCTCCCGCTCACCAAATTCATGCGCATCCTGGAAATCGATCCGATAGCGCGCACCATGCGCGTGCAACCGGGAGTGCGCAATCTCGCCATCTCCGAAGCAGCTGCGCCTTACGGGCTTTATTACGCGCCCGATCCCGGCAGCCAGATTGCGTGCAGCATCGGCGGCAATGTCGCGGAAAATTCCGGCGGAGTGCATTGCCTGAAATACGGCCTTACCGTGCACAATGTCCTAAAGCTGCGGGTATTCACCATTGAAGGCGAGCTTCTCGAAATCGGCAGCGATGGACTGGACTCGCCGGGATACGATCTGCTGGCGCTGATGAACGGTTCAGAAGGCATGCTCGGGGTGATTACCGAAATCACAGTGAAGCTTTTGCCTCTGCCTGAGCGGGCGCAAATCGTGTTGGCAGTGTTTGACGACATGGGGCGCGCCGCGGACGCGGTTGCAAACATCATCAATGCAGGAATTATTCCGGCTGGACTGGAGTTGATGGACAAACGGATGACTCAGGCAGTGGAGCCGTACGCCAACGCCGGTTACCCGCTGGATGCAGAAGCGATCCTGTTGTGTGAATCGGACGGCTGCGCCGAAGATGTGGCCGATGAAATCCGGCGCGTTCAGGATATGGTAAATCAAAGCGGTGCAAGTAAAACACGGGTATCTCAAAGCGACGATGAGCGAAAAAGGATTTGGGCGGGGCGCAAGGCGGCGTTTTCGGCGGTGGGACGCATAACTCCGGATTACTACTGCATGGACGGCACGATCCCAAGGAAACAACTTTCGCGCGTGCTGCGCGCCATCGCCGAAATGGAAAATAAATACGGCTTGCGCTGCGCCAACGTTTTTCATGCCGGCGACGGAAATCTGCACCCGCTCATCATGTATGACGCGAACCAGCCGGATGAGCTGCACCGGACGGAGCAATTCGGCGGGGAAATTCTCGAGCTTTGCGTTGAAGTCGGCGGCACCATCACGGGCGAGCACGGCGTCGGAATTGAGAAAATCAATCAGATGTGCATCCAGTTTCGCGCCAATGAACTGGAAATTTTCCACGGCGTGAAGCGCGCATTTGACGAACCCGGCCTACTCAATCCCGGCAAGGCAGTGCCTACCCTGCACCGCTGCGCCGAGTTCGGCCGCATGCACGTGCATCGCGGGCAGGAAAAATTTCCTGACCTTCCCCGATTCTAGTTACCCGTTCATCCTGAGCCAGTCGAAGGATGAACGGACTGAATGCAAATCACCAAATGAGTTTTTGGGTCTACATCCTCAAATGCGCAGACAGTTCCTACTACACGGGACATACAGACAACTTGGAAAAACGCATAGCCGAACACCAGTCGGGAGAAATGAGGGGTTATACCTTTAATAGGCGCCCAATAAAGCTGGTATTTTCACAAGATTTTCCTACGCGTGAAGAAGCTCTGGAGAGCGAGCATCAAATTAAAGGCTGGAGCCGCAAGAAAAAAGAAGCTCTGATCCGCGGAGATTGGGCTGAAATGTCTCGTCTCGCCCGCAGCAAGAATATCTCCTTCCATGTTCGCCCTTCGACAAGCTCAGGGCGAACGGATTAAGGAATTACCCTACGATGGAGAATGTACTTCAACAGTTCTCTGAAACCATACGCAATGCCGCTGAGAAACAAACCGCTTTGCGCATTCGCGGTGGTGGCAGCAAGGATTTTTATGGTGCCACATTGAGTGGTGAAATCCTCGACACCAAACTCTATTCCGGCATCGTTGAATATGAGCCCAGCGAGCTGGTGATGACCGCGCGTGCAGGAACGTCGCTCGCGGAAATCGAGGCGGCGATAAAGGAATGCGGGCAAATGCTGGCATTCGAGCCGCCGCACTTCGGCGCAGCCACTCTGGGCGGCTGCATTGCCGCGGGGCTCTCCGGACCCCGGCGCGCCTCAGCCGGTGCTGCACGCGACTTCGCGCTGGGTGTGCGGATGATGGATGGGCGTGGAAATGATTTACGCTTCGGTGGACGGGTCATGAAAAACGTCGCGGGCTACGATGTTTCGCGCTTGATGACCGGCTCACTTGGAACGCTGGGTTTGATTCTCGAAGTTTCACTCAAGGTGCTGCCACTGCCGTCAGCGGAGACCATGCTGCGTTTCGATCTACCCGAGGATAAGGCGATTGAAATGCTTAACCAATGGGCGGGCAAGCCACTGCCGATTTCTGCCAGCGCTTACGCTGATGGCAAGCTGAGCGTGCGCCTTTCCGGTGCCAAGGCGGCGGTGGAGGCAATATCCAGAAAGCTCGGCGGCGAGCGAGTCGCCGACGAGCAAGCAGAATATTTTTGGAACGGCATCCGAGAACAAACCGATCCATTCTTCACCGGCGCCATGCCTTTATGGCGGCTGTCAATCAAATCCACCACACCACCGCTGAAATTTCCCGGTAGTCAGCTCATCGAGTGGGGCGGGAGCTTGCGCTGGCTGAAAAGCAACGCCGACGCCAAAACCATACGCGATGCAGCCGCCGCGGCAGGCGGCCACGCCACTTTGTTCAGGGCAAACGATAAAACGGCTGGCGTATTCCATCCACTTTCCCCGGCGCTTCTGAAAATTCACCAGCGGCTGAAAAAGAATTTCGATCCCGCTGGAATTTTCAACCGCGGACGGATGTATCCAGAATTTTGAATGGAAACCAGGCTTGCAGATTTCATCAAAGATACGCCCCAGGGAAGGGAGGCGGATTCCATTTTGCGCGCCTGCGTGCATTGCGGATTCTGCAACGCCACCTGCCCGACCTATCAATTGTTGGGAGACGAGCTTGACGGGCCGCGCGGGCGCATTTATTTGATCAAGCAAATGCTGGAAGGCGCGGCACCCACTGAAAAAACGCGGCTGCATCTGGACCGCTGCCTTACCTGCCGCGCCTGTGAAACCACCTGCCCTTCGGGAGTGCGTTACGGGCGGCTCGCCGACATAGGCCGCGACATGTTGGAAAAGCTCGTGAAGCGTAGTTTCGTCGAAAGCGTGAGACGTACGGTGCTGCGAACGACATTGACCCATCCCGCACTGTTTAATCCCCTGCTCCGCTTAGGCCGGCTGCTGCGTCCACTGCTTCCCGAAAAACCACGGCGCAAGATTCCCAAAGCCGAGCGGCAAGCGCCATGGCCTTCAACTGGCCACGCTCGCAAAATGCTGGTGCTTGAAGGCTGCGTGCAAGCTGCAATCGCACCAGGCATCAATTCCGCCGCCGCGCGGGTGCTTAGCCGGCTCGGCGTTTCGCTTGTCCCCGCCCGCGGCTGCTGCGGAGCACTTCCTTATCACATGAATGCGCAGCAGGAAGGCAAGGATTACATGCGCCGTAACATTGATAGCTGGTGGCGCGACATCGAGCAGGGCGCCGAGGCGCTGGTGATTACTGCCAGCGGCTGCGGCGCAATGGTAAAAGAATACGGACATCTGCTCAAAGACGACCCTGTTTATTCGGAAAAAGCGCGGCGCGTTTCAGAAATGGCAAAAGACATCGTTGAAATCATCAACGCAGAAAAAGACAAAATCAGCGCGCAGATTGCGCGCCAGGAAAAGCGTCAGGCTAGAAGCGCTGTTCACTCACCGTGCAGCTTGCAGCATGCTCTTAAACTGGGCGGTACGGTAGAAAAGCTTCTTGCGGACTGCGGCTTCGAGCTGACTTCCGTTGCCGACGCGCATTTGTGCTGCGGCTCGGCGGGAACCTATTCGATCCTGCAGCCCGAACTTTCGCAAAGGCTGCTCGCGAACAAAATCAAGGCTCTCAGATCCGGCGCGCCGAACCAAATCCTCACGGCCAATATCGGCTGTCTTGCGCATTTGCAAAGCGCAACCGAACTTCCGGTGAAGCACTGGATTCAAGCGCTGGACGAAACTCTGAATCGGGTCTATCCGGAATGAGCGGCGGTAATTGCGCGCCGCTGTTTGGCAAGCGGCGCCCGCTCATCGAAAATTATGTTTCCGCCATCGACCGCAATGCCGAGGCTGTGCCACAGCGCAGGTAATTCGGCGCTTGACGGCGATGCCCGCATGCGCTCATAAAGCTTGGTCAGCACCGGAACACCTGTGGCATCATCGCCGATTTTGAGGGCGCGGCGCAGTTCCCAGCTGACTTCGATGCTGCCGCCGGCGGCATTGATGGCGCGCAGCGCATCCTGCAATCCGTAACGGTTTTGCGTGCGCTTGCGGATTTCGATATCGGCCAGCAAGCAGAACAACGCTCCGCCCCAATAAGTGCGCCCCCAAGTCGGAGAGTAGTCGAGCCCGCGGTCCCCCGGTCGCGACAGTCCGTATGGCAAGCCGTGCACCAGGTCGCCCCATACTTGTTCCGCGCTCAGTTGTCCCGCTTCAGCGCGTGCGATCGGCTCGACATAAGTGGCTATTCCCTCCTCGATCCAGTGATGATTTTCATTCACGGAGGGGAAAGCGAGATGCACCAGTTCGTGCACCAGTTTCCAGTCTTTCTCAAGATCCGCCTGGGTTGCGGAACTGCCAATGGATATTCTCACCCGCGCATACGGAAAGCCGAAGGATTTACCCGATTGCACCCCGCTGCCTGCGGCGGGAACGATGGTGATTCTCACGCGCGGCACCGGAAAACGGCCGTAATAACCCGCCACCGCACGCGCCGAACTGGAAATCCAGTCGAGCACCTTGGCTCTCGGAAGATCCAATTCGCCCGGAGCAAATACGATATCCAGCGTGCTGGAAGCGATTTGAAGCTTGGAAGCGCCCGCATCATCGGCGGCTTGCAACAAGCCGCTGCCTTCCATCATCAGGAATGCCAATAACAGAAGAATCGGTTTTTTCATTTAGTGCCCTGCTGCTCGAGCGCCCACTGTACATGTTCCCTTACCAGCGGTGACGGGTGACTTGCCCGCCGGCGCAAGGCCGCAACCACTTCCTTCGAACGAGGAGCGTTTCCTAGGCCCACCGCGAGATTGCGCAGCCAGCGTTCATGACCAACGCGGTGAATCGCGCTGCCCGCAAGCTTTTCATGAAATTCTTCCTCGCTCCAGCCAAAAAGCGCGACGAGATCCGCATCATCAAGGCCGTGGCGCACCGCGAAATCGCTTTCCGCGGAAGCCTGCGCGTATTTGTTCCAGGGACAGACCAGCTGGCAATCGTCACAGCCGTACACGCGGTTTCCCACCAGCGGGCGCAGCTCTGCAGGAATGCTTCCCTTATGCTCGATAGTCAGATAGGAAATGCAGCGCCTGGCGTCGAGCCGATATGGCGCAACAATCGCCCGCGTGGGGCAGATTTCAATGCATTTTTCGCAACTGCCGCAATGGTCTTGCTGGACGCTGTCCACCGGCAGCGGCAAGTCCGTATATATCTCGCCCAGGAAGAACCATGAGCCGGTTTCTCTGGTAAGCAGCAAGGTATGTTTTCCCCGCCAGCCGAGCCCCGCTTTGCTCGCAAGCTCTACTTCCATTACCGGCGCGCTGTCAGTAAATACTCGGCAGCGTCCTCCGCTACGCTCATGTATCTTGTCCACCAGCGTCTGCAAGCGGCTGCGCAGGACCTTGTGGTAATCACGCCCGGTGGCATAACGTGAAATGTAGGCCTTGTTGCCGTCCGCCAACACTTTCCAGCCATCGCGCACCTGCTGTGGCTGATAATTGATTCGAACCGAAATGACGCGCACCGTGCCGGGCAAAAGTTCATCCGGACGGCTGCGTTTCACCCCGTGTTTTGCCATATAATCCATGTCGCCGTGGCATCCTCGTTCCAGCCAATCCAGGAGTCGCAGTTCAGCTGCGCCAAGATCGATATCCGCTATTCCGACTTCCTGGAAGCCAAGCGCTTTCCCCCACGACTTGATCGCCACGGCAAGCTGCGCGTAGTCAGTATTTGAACAATAATTTTTGGTTGCGGTACCTTGCATGGCCTTCATCTTAACCAGCCGGAAATGAAAATCATACGCCACTTGCGCGATGCACAAGCTACGCGCGAACTAGGCGTGCAGCTTGCGCACGTTCTTCAGCCAGGGCTGAAAGTGTATTTTTACGGCGAACTGGGCACGGGGAAAACCACGTTGGTACGGGGTATTTTGCAAGGGTTGGGTTACCGTGGAAAAGTCAAAAGCCCTTCGTATATACTTGTTGAACTTTATCTACTTTCTAGGTTAGACTTATATCACTTTGATTTTTATCGGTTCAAAGATGCGAAGGAATGGGAGGATGCGGGCTTTCGCGACTACTTTGGCACACGCTCAGTGTGCCTGGTGGAATGGCCGGAAAACGCCGCGGCGCTATTGCCTGCGCCGGATATCAAAATCAACTTGCGGATAAAGGGAAAAGGCCGCGATGTCACAATTGAAGGGGCTACAGAGGCAGGCAGGCAATGTTTAGCTCAAATGCAAGAGGCTTGATCACAAGTACGCTCGATAAAGCGCTCCTTGCAATTTGTTTTCTGATTTTTCCGCTGATTGTATCCCTTCCCGTCGAGGCTGCCACCCAGGTGAGTTCGGTGCGGGTGTGGCCTGCGCAGGATTACACGCGCTTGACCATCGAATCGAATGCGCCGATTACTTACAATCTTTTCACCGTCAAGAATCCGGAGCGCCTGGTGCTGGATCTCGAAAACATAGAATTGAATGGCGCATTGAATGAGATTTCCGAAAAGATTTCTGCGGGCGATCCCTATATCAAACAAGTGCGGGTCGGGAACTTCAAACCGAGGGTGGTGCGCGTCGTACTTGACTTAAAAGCCGAGGTTAAGCCGCAGATATTCGCCTTGCAGCCAATCGGCGATTATGGCCATCGCCTGGTGCTGGATATATATCCTGCTGTGCCAGTTGATCCGCTGATGGCGCTGGTGCAGAAATCGGAAAACAAGCTGGCACAGCAAAATGACACATCGTTGCCCGGGGAAAAGACCGGCGAGCCTTCGGACCCGGTTGAAGCCACAAGGAACGACGCTGTTAATCAGCCCAAAACCAGCGAAAAACCCAGAATCGCCGGAGGCCGGCACGATAATAATGCCAACCAGGATGTGACGCGGCTCATTACCATCGCGATTGACCCGGGGCACGGCGGTGAAGACCCGGGTGCCCGTGGGCGCAGCGGTACACGCGAGAAAAACGTCACGCTGGCCATTGCGCGCAAAGTCAAAGCCAGAATAGATCAGGAGCCGAATATGCGGAGCATGCTGACGCGGGACGGCGATTACTTCATCGATTTGCAGGAACGGGTGCACAAGGCGCAAAAAATAAGGGCAGACCTATTTATTTCAATCCACGCCGATGCCTTCATCAGGCCGAATGCGCGTGGCTCGTCGGTGTATGCTCTTTCCGAGCGCGGAGCAACATCTGCTGCCGCACGCTGGCTCGCGAACAGCGAGAATCAGTCGGATCTGATTGGGGGAGTCAATCTCAATGTGCGCGATCCATACCTTAAAAAGACCTTGCTCGATCTCGCACAAACCGCGACGATCAACGACAGCGTGAAACTCGGCAAATCCGTGCTTAGCGAACTGGGCAGCGTCAACGAACTGCACCGGTACTCGGTGGAACAGGCCGGATTTGCAGTCCTGAAGGCGCCCGATATTCCCTCGATTTTGGTGGAGACCGCGTTCATCAGCAACCCTGAAGAAGAGACAAGGCTCAAAGACGAAACCTACCAGAATAAAATAGCCGATGCGATTGTCGAGGGCATCAAGCGCTATTTCGCCAATAATCCCCCGATCGCCAAATCCAAGCTCGCGCAGGTGCCGTAACAACACGCCCTGAGACGAGCGTTCAATGTATCAACTGGCTTCACGGGATGGTAGCGATCTCGTTTGCGCCAACCATGTGAAACCCCAAGACCGTCCGGATGGCATCCCCACGAGGGCCGCTAAAACGCCGTCCAATTCTGCTGGACGGTCAAAAGAATGAAATCTGGCGACCCGGATAAACGTCATGTTTCGACCCGCTTTGCAAAGCACCACACCAGCAATTTAGGCTGCCATTAGCCATCATGTGGAGCCGGGAAGAAATCGTTAAACTGGCGCACTAGAATGGATACGCTGACGGCGTTCGGACTATTCGCAGTTACGGCCATGATGGTTTGCTATGCCTTGGAGCATAAAAGCCGTTGGTTCGTTTTTGGGTTTGCGTTGGCCTGCGGTCAGGGTTCAATCTACGGATTTCTACAAGGCGCATGGCCATTCGGGGTAGTCGAAGCCGTTTGGATGGTGGTCGCGCTGCGGCGCTGGCACCGCTACCAATCATACTGAGACACTGCGCGCTGCTTAAGCTGCACCAGTAGGCCCAAGCCGATAACCGGCGCGTTCGTACCCTGCGCCGTCCACCCGCAATTACCCCGGTTATATTTGATTGCGAGAAGCTGCAGCGCGAGCTTTCCGCGACTTAGTCTCGTCTAAATTTCCGCAATATAGTCGACTCTCTGACATCTCGCAGAGGTGTTTTCTGCATTTTTGGTGAACTGTTTCACATCCCTCTTCAACGCTTTTCGCGCGAAAACCGCTCGTCGGCCCAGATTGACGTTCGTCGTACCGAGACATTTGTTTCAGGCCTATGGCACAGCGGTTGCTGCTATAGGGGTGAGAGAAAAGATTAGCGGTTTCATGTGCAGTAAGTAGTTTAAAGAGGCTTGTGAAAAGGAGGTGTGCCATGGTAGCGAAATTGAATCCTGTGTATGCGAATCTCGCTGTGGCGCTAATTATCTCGGTACTGGCTTTCAGGTTGGGCGGCTTGGTAGGGCACTCTGAATACCGGATATCGTCAGCCTCCCAGATTGAATGCTCCCGCTGATTGAATCATCGGGAAACGGAATGGAAATGGAATGAGCAGCTAAGGTTCCTCCTTAAGCAGGGCGGGGTCGTGAAAGTGTAAAGGGGACCACCCGTCCTGCTCTTTTTTTCTAAAGCGCCTTTACGATATCCTCGACTACCTTTTTTGCGTCCCCGAATACCATCATCGTTTTGTCCATGTAGAAAAGCTCGTTATCGAGCCCCGCATAGCCGGTCGCCATCGAGCGTTTGTTAACTAGAACCGTGCGTGCCTTGTGTGCTTCGAGAATCGGCATGCCGTAGATTGCGCTGCCGGGAGTATGCGCTGCCGGATTGACAACATCATTGGCGCCA
>DASPRE010000016.1:0-7763 GCA_035624615.1 Burkholderiales bacterium
ACAGGTGCAGATGTGTTTCTTTGCGCTGACCCACCTGCTTGACTCTGCCGATAGCTATAAGCACCTGACCATGCAGATCTGTCATGAGCGTCGCGACCTGCTATGGAAGGGTTTGGGCATTCCGATGCCGCCGGAGGACCCGATGCGCGCCTGGTATTACGTGGAACTTGACGTAGAAGTATGGGCGAAGCGCATACACGGTGAAGATTTTTGGAAGTATCTCTCGACGCACTACGAACCGGTGGACTTCCTGTTCCGCATTGCTGAGCAGTCCGGAGTGGTGCTGTTGGATGGCGGTGGCTTCGGCGGCCCAAAATGGTCGGTTCGCGTCTCATTGGCGAACCTTGATTCCGAGGACTACGCGCAGATCGGCAATTACATGCGCAAGGCGGCAGAGGAATACGTCACGGCCTGGAAGGCGAGCAAGAAGTAATCGCCATTTTCTGGAGGCGAGAATATGCTGGGCGCTCATTTTCGCCTTCCGATTGAGTTCGACCTCACCGCTACCTTCCTGATGGCAATGACGGGGGTCTGGGCTGCACATCGGCGCGGCTACGATGCGGTTGGCGCGTTCACGCTGGCGTTCCTGAGCGGCGTGGGTGGCGGGCTGTTGCGCGACAGCATTTTCCTCGTGCGGTCGCCGGCAGTGATGCAGGACCGGCGCTATCTTTGGGCAGTGCTCGCCGCGTTCTTAGTTGGGGGTCTGGTATATCGGTTCGCGCAGCGCTTCGAGCGCCTCATCGCTTATGTGGACGCACTGGCTATTGGCGTTTATGCCGTGGTCGGGGCTGACAAAGCAATCGAGGCGGGAATCTCACTACTGGGTTCACTCATCGTCGGCATGGTCAACGCCGTTGGCGGCGGTCTGCTGCGCGACATCTTTGTGCGGGAAGAGCCGCTCATGTTCAAACCCGGTCAGCTCTACGTTCTGGCCGCGCTGGCGGGTTGCGTGCTGTTTGTGATGCTGTCGAGCGAGTATGGCATGGCGGTGCAGGAGGCGGCGTGGATCGCAATCGCAGCAACATTGTTGCTTCGCGTTCTCGCGATTAGCTTCAACTGGACCACGGTTGCGGGAAGTCACTTGAAGATCCGCATCGGCAAGCGCCAGGATAAAGAATAAACAAGAAGCATCAAACCAAGCGAGAAACTCACATGAACTGGGTCTTCGATGCCCTGCGCCACCATCCTGAACTTGCCTTTTTCCTCACACTCGCGATCGGATGCATCATTGGCAAGATCAAGATCGGAGGTTTCACGCTCGGCGCCGTAACCGGCGTGCTTATTGCAGGCGTGCCCTGGGCTATGGCGTGACCTACGCCGTGGGCAACGTGTTGCTAGCCCTCTGGGGAACAGTGATCGTACAGCTGATGGTGAAATAACAGAAAACTCAGTGCTCAGTCGCTAAGGATGGTCGATAGCAATACGCCATTACCAATTCATTGGGGCATCACTTGCAGTTGCGTTCGCCGACTGCGGCTTGTGGCGCGGGGAGGGAGCTAGCGATAGTTCCGAACAATTTGTGCAGTTACGGTAAAATACGTAACTGAATTCAGTACGGCGGGCCCCAATGTAATTGCATATCAAGATCGGGGTCTCCTGCAATGGGAGGCGCTGAACCTAGATACCCGGAGGTATCCCCATGAAGCCAACGCAGAAACTCCACGATATCGGCCAGAGTCTCTGGCTCGACAATATTACGCGCGATCTCCTTACCGGCGGAGTGCTCAAGCGCTATATCGACGAACTGTCTGTGACCGGTCTCACGTCCAATCCCACAATCTTCGAGCATGCGATCAAGAATAGCTCGGCTTACGACAGTGCCATCCGCAAGAAGATTAATGAGGGCAAATCGGGTGAGGAGCTGTTCTTCGAGCTGGCGCTTGAAGACATTACGCGAGCTGCCGATCTATTTCGGCCGATTCACGACCAAACTTGCAATGCAGATGGCTGGGTTTCCCTCGAAGTCTCCCCTTTGCTCGCGTACGACACACGGACCACACTTGCCGCAGCCAAGGAGTTACACGCACGGGCAGGGCGTCCCAATGTTTTCATCAAGATTCCGGGCACGCTGCAAGGCTTGCCTGCGATCGAGGAAGCGATTTTTGCCGGTGTGCCAATCAACGTGACACTGCTGTTCTCGCCAGAACATTACGTGGCAGCGGCCAACGCTTATCTGCGCGGTATCGAGCGGCGCATCGCCGCGGGGCTCAAGCCCGATATAGCCTCAGTCGCCTCGCTCTTTCTAAGCCGCTGGGACGTAGCGGTTTCGGGCAAGGTGCCTGATGCGCTAAAGAACCGGCTCGGCATCGCCGTCGGCATGCGCGCCTACAAAGCATATTGCGAGCTCATTGCTTCGTCGCGCTGGAAGCGCGCGTGCAACGCGGGCGCCCGACCGCAACGGCTGTTGATGGCTAGCACTGGAACCAAAGACCCCAAGGCCCCTGACATTCTTTACGTCGCGGCGCTGGCGGCACCGCTCACTGTAAACACGATGCCCGAGAGCACGCTGAAAGCCTTCGCCGATCACGGCGAGCTTGGTCCCATTCTGTCAGCCGACGGAGGCGACAGCGAAGACGTGTTATCGCAGTTCACGAAGGCGGGGATTGATATAAAGGCGCTGGCAGCCCGACTGCAGGAAGAAGGGGCGGCGGCGTTCGTCAAGTCGTGGAATGGGTTGATGGCGGTGATCGCGTCCAAGAGCGTCACTCTCGCGAAGGCAAGCTAGAAGCGAAGAAGAAATATGACTGGAATGCGCGGCGGGAAAGGGAACCGCTCGATGAAGGTATTGGTAGTCGACGTCGGTGGAACTCATGTGAAGATTCTGGCGAGTGGGCAGAAGGTCAGTCGCAGATTTCCGTCGGGACCTGAGCTTACCGCAAAAAAAATGGTATCCCAAATCAAGCAACTCGCTCGCGACTGGAAATTTGAAGTGATATCGATCGGTTATCCAGGACCGGTGTTGCGCGGCAGGCCTGTTGTTAATCCACCCAATCTGGGACAGGGCTGGGCCGGGTTTAATTTCGCAGCGGCATTCGGATGCCCGGTGAAAGTCATGAATGACGCGGCGATGCAAGCGCTGGGTAGCTACAAAGGCGGCAAGATGCTTTTCCTCGGATTGGGGACCGGGCTCGGCTCGACGATGATTGTAGATAACATCGTGGAGCCTATGGAACTCGCCCACCTGCCGTACAAGAAAGGTACCTACGAAGACTACGTCGGCTTGCGGGGCTTGAAGCGCTGTGGCAAGAAAAAGTGGCGCAAGCATGTCGCTGACGTTGTGGAACGCCTGATTACCGCATTGGAACCCGACGATGTGGTCATCGGCGGGGGTAACGTAAAGAAACTGGATACGCTGCCGCCGGGCTGCCGCGCAGGCGACAATGCTAACGCGTTCGTGGGCGGATTTCGTATGTGGGATGCGCGTTGGAGCCCAAAATCATCTGCTAGCGCAAAAAGCGCGGCAACCGGCACTGACGGCAAAAAGAGCAAAAGAGCTTCAACATGAAATCAGCTACCACGTTGCGAACCGCACGCCTGGCCTGGAAAGCGCTGGAAGCTCACTATCTTAAAGTAAAGGACTTGCATCTCCGCAAACTATTCGCGGACGATCCACAGCGCGGCGAACGCTTTACCTTAGAGGCTGCCGGTATTTATCTCGATTACTCGAAGAATCGCGTTACCGACGAAACTCTCAAACTCCTTCTGCAACTGGCGAAGGAATCGCGCCTGCGGGAGCGAATCGAAGCCATGTTCCGTGGGGAGCAAATCAACGTCTCGGAGAAGCGAGCTGTCCTGCATGTCGCCCTGCGCGCACCATCCGGCGCATCGATTATGGTGGAGGGCGAAAACATTGTGCCTCAAGTCCACGCCGTGCTCGAAAAGATGACTGAATTCTCCAATCGAGTGCGCAGCGGAAAGTGGAAGGGCCATACCGGCAAGCGGATTCGCAACATCGTCAATATCGGCATTGGAGGTTCCGACTTAGGGCCGGTGATGGCCTACGAGGCGCTCAAACACTACAGCGATCGCGAAATGACATTTCGCTTCGTTTCCAATATCGACGGCACCGATTTCGCCGAGGCGACGCATGATCTCGAACCGGCGGAAACGCTCTTCATCGTGTCTTCAAAGACCTTCACGACACTGGAGACAATGACCAACGCGCGCACTGCACGCGACTGGTCCATTCATGGGCTCGGAGGCGACACAAAATCCGTGGCGAAACATTTTGTCGCGGTGTCGACGAACGCGAAGGAAGTCGCGGCGTTTGGGATCGATACCGGAAATATGTTCGGATTCTGGGATTGGGTTGGCGGACGCTACTCCATGGATTCTGCGATCGGCCTGTCGACAATGCTCGCTGTCGGCCCGGAAAACTTTCGCGATATGCTCGCCGGCTTTCACGAGGTGGACGAGCATTTCCGCACCGCGCCTTTCGAGCGCAATATGCCCGTGCTCATGGCGCTGCTTTCTGTCTGGTACAACAATTTTTTCGGCGCGCAGACCGTGGCCGTTCTGCCGTATGAGCAATATCTGAAACGGTTTCCTGCGTACCTGCAGCAATTGACGATGGAAAGCAACGGCAAGCGCGTCACGCTTGACGGCCAACCGGTTACTTACGAGACGAGCCCCATCTATTGGGGCGAGCCGGGGACCAACGGGCAGCACTCGTTTTATCAGCTCATTCATCAAGGGACCCGGCTCATCCCGTGTGACTTCATCGCATTCGGAGAAACGCTCAATCCGTTAGGGGAGCACCACGACATGCTGCTTGCAAACGTATTCGCGCAGGGCGAAGCGCTTGCCTTCGGTAAGACTGCCGAAGAAGTCAAGGCCGAAGGCTCGCCCGACTGGCTGGTGCCTCACCGCATCTTCGAGGGTAATCGCCCGTCCAATACCATTTTGCTACAGCGTCTCACCCCGCAGGCGCTTGGCAAGCTGGTCGCTCTCTACGAGCACAACGTCTTTACGCAGGGCACCGTATGGAACATCGATTCGTTCGACCAGTGGGGCGTTGAGCTGGGAAAGGTTCTGGCCAAGCGGATTATTCCTGAGATCAGCGACGCTCAGATGCCCGCGCTTAAGCACGACAGTTCGACCAATGCGCTCATCCGCCGCTACCGCAAACTCAAGAAAGGGTACTCGTGATGCAAACGGGTCGCGCTGCTTTTGAACGGCTGCGTGCAAAGATGATCGAAATAATGAGCTTGTCTTTGAGCAACCAGCAAGAAGTTCTGAAAAAGGAGCAAACATGCAACTCGGAATGATCGGTTTAGGTCGCATGGGCGCCAACATGGTGCGGCGGCTTATCAAAGGCGGACATGATTGCGCGGTTTTCGACGTATCACCGAAGTCGGTGGAAGGGCTTGTAAAGGAAAAAGCGGTGGGTGCCTCCTCGCTGCAGGATTTTGCGAAAAAGCTGCAGAAGCCGCGAGCGGTGTGGATGATGGTCCCCGCTGCAGTCGTCGACAAAACCATCGCCGATCTGCTTCCTCATCTCGAGGCGGGCGACATCCTGATCGACGGCGGCAATTCCTATTACATCGATGATATCCGGCGTGCGAAAGAGCTTGCACCAAAAAAACTCCATTACGTGGATGTGGGTACCAGCGGCGGGGTCTGGGGATTGGAACGTGGCTATTGCATGATGATCGGCGGAGAGGATGCGGTGGTAAAGCAGCTTGATCCGATTTTCGCCACGCTGGCTCCCGGCATTGGCGACATTCCACGCACTGCCGGGCGCGAAAAGGTTGCTGGTACTTCCGAGCAAGGTTATCTACACTGCGGGCCGAGCGGTGCCGGCCACTTCGTCAAAATGGTGCACAACGGTATCGAGTATGGAATTATGGCCGCATACGCAGAGGGGTTGGGGATCCTGAGGGCGGCAAACATCGGCAAACGAACGCACGAAATTGACGCCGAGACGACGCCGCTACGGAATCCCGAGCATTACAAATACGACCTAAATCTTCCGGATATTGCCGAGGTGTGGCGCAGGGGCAGCGTAATTGCATCGTGGCTGCTGGATCTGACTGCGGTCGCGCTGCTCGAAGATCCCGCTCTCAAAAAATTTGCGGGCCGCGTATCCGACTCGGGCGAGGGACGCTGGACAATCAAGGCCTCAATCGATGAGGCGGTGCCGGCGCCGGTTCTCACCACTGCGCTCCAGGAGCGGTTCAGCTCGCGCGGCGAAGCGGATTTCCAGAACAAGCTGCTCTCGGCGATGCGTTACGAATTTGGCGGCCATCTCGAGAAACCAGCCAGCAAATAACGCAAATGGAAAGGGAAACACATGAGTGAGCCCGTTTCCGACGCGCTGGTGTTTTACGGGGCGACCGGCGATTTAGCGTACAAAAAGATTTTTCCTTCGCTGCAGGCGATGATAAAACGCGGCAATTTGAACGTGCCGGTCATCGGCGTGGCCAAGGCCGGGTGGAACCTGGAGCAGCTAAAGGCGCGTGCCCGCGACAGCGTGGAAAAGCACGGTGGCGGAGTAGATCCGAAAGCATTCGAAATGTTATCCGGCCTGCTTCGCTATGTGGATGGCGATTATAACGACCCCGCAACATTCGCAGCGATTCGCAAGGCGCTTGCCACCGCGCAGCGTCCTGCGCATTACCTCGCCATTCCTCCCAGTTTGTTCGGTTTGGTCGTGGAGCAGCTCGAAAAGTCCGGCTGCAACCGGGGCGCCCGGGTCATAATTGAAAAACCATTTGGCCGCGACCTTGCCTCGGCGCGCAAACTCAACGAAATTTTGTTGGGAACGTTTGACGAGGACCATATTTTTCGCATTGACCATTACCTCGGCAAGCGCCCAGTGCACAATATGATATTTTTCCGTTTTGCCAATGCCCTGCTCGAATCATTCTGGAACCGAGAGCATATCGAGAGCGTGCAAATTACAATGGCGGAGGATTTCGGCGTTCAGGGGCGGGGGAGCTTCTACGATCAGACAGGGACGATTCGGGACGTGGTTCAGAACCACCTTTTCCAGGTGCTCGCAAACCTGGCGATGGAACCTCCCGTCAGGACCGACAGCGAGTCGATCCGCGACGAAAAGGTGAAGGTGTTGAAAGCGATCAGGCCAATCCAAGCAGAGAATCTCGTTCGTGGTCAATTTCGAGGATATCGCAGCGAGCCGGGTGTCGCGCCCAATTCAAAAGTGGAAACGTTCGCAGCGCTACGGCTTGATGTGGACTCCTGGCGCTGGCAGGGAGTTCCGTTTTACATCCGTGCGGGCAAATCGCTGCCGGTAACCTGCACCGAGCTTGTTGTTCATTTGCACCGGCCGCCGGTCGTCTTTCCAACCTGCATGCCCGCGTCGAATTATTTGCGTTTCCGAATTAGTCCGGAAAATGCCATTGCGCTTGGGCTCACCGCGATGGACGTCGGCGAAAAGATGGTTGGCCAGCAAGCGGAACTGATGGCGAGCCGGCATCCCGGCGCAAACGAAATGGATGCCTACGAGCGCGTTCTGGGCGACGCGATGGCAGGCGACCGGACACTGTTTGCGCGCGAGGACTACGTTGAAGAGGCATGGCGAATTGTCGATCCGGTAATTAAAGCTGGCACTCCGGTTTACGAGTACGAGCCGAAGACCTGGGGACCGTCCGAAGTTGACCAGAATGTTTCGCCCCCCGGTGGCTGGCGCAACCCGACGGTCGAGCATCAGTGAGAATTCAGGTTCTCGCTGACGCCGATGCGGTTGCGCATGAAGCTGCCGCGACCATAGCTGCAGAAGCCCGGGCTGCGGTTGCCGCGCG
>DASPRE010000019.1:0-5226 GCA_035624615.1 Burkholderiales bacterium
GAAGATTTCCAAGCCGTGCACGACCAGCAAGGAAATTGCCCAGGTGGGTTCTATTTCTGCCAATGCTGACGAAGACATCGGCAAGATTATCTCCGAGGCCATGGACAAAGTCGGCAAGGAGGGGGTAATTACGGTGGAAGACGGCAAGAGTTTGCAAAATGAGCTTGAAGTCGTGGAAGGCATGCAGTTCGATCGTGGATATCTCTCGCCTTATTTCATCAACAATCCGGATAAGCAGATTGCGGTACTCGAGGACCCGTACATACTCCTGCATGACAAGAAAGTTGCCAGTATTCGCGATCTCTTGCCAGTATTGGAGCAGGTCGCAAAAGCCGGCAAACCGTTGGTGATTGTCGCAGAAGAAGTGGAAGGGGAAGCGCTCGCTACCCTGGTCGTCAACAATATCCGCGGCATTCTGAAGGCATGCGCGGTGAAAGCGCCGGGTTTCGGCGACCGCCGCAAAGCGATGCTGGAAGACATTGCGATTCTCACCGGTGGCACGGTGATTGCGGAAGAACTGGGGCTCAAGCTGGAGAACGCGTCGCTCAAGGATTTAGGGCGCGCTAAACGCGTCGAAGTGGGCAAAGAGGAGACTACCATCATCGACGGGGCGGGAGAAAGCTCCAAAATAGAAGCCCGAGTTAAAAATGTTCAGAAGCAGATCGAGGAATCCACCAGCGATTACGACAAGGAAAAACTGCAAGAGCGCGTGGCTAAGCTGGCAGGCGGTGTCGCCGTGATCAGAGTGGGCGCTGCGACCGAAGTTGAGATGAAAGAGAAAAAAGCGCGAGTGGAAGATGCGCTGCATGCAACCCGTGCTGCGGTTGAAGAAGGCATTGTCGCTGGTGGTGGAGTTGCTTTTCTGCGTGCCCGGGCGGCCATCAAAGGCGTGAAGGGCGACAACCATGACCAGGATGCCGGGGTCAAAATCGTGCTCCGCGCGTTGGAAGAACCGCTACGCCAAATCGTCGCCAACACTGGAGAAGAACCTTCCGTAGTTGCGAACAAGGTCAAAGAAGGTAAAGGTAATTTTGGCTACAACGCGGCGACCAATGAATACGGCGACTTGGTGCAGATGGGCGTGCTTGATCCCACAAAAGTGACGCGCTACGCCCTTCAGAATGCTGCGTCAATCGCCGGTTTGATGCTAACTACCGATTGCATGGTAGCAGAACAAGTTGAAGAAAAGCCGGCTGCACCCGGAGGCGGTATGGGTGGCATGGGCGGTATGGGTGGCATGGATATGTAATCGGCTGCGTTTCGGCACAAGAACGAAACCCCTTGGTTAGTAGCCAGGGGGTTTTCTTTTACTGCAGGGTGTCGGCTTAACTTGCGATTTGAATTAAAATTAAAATATCGCGCTGCAAATTATGGCCAAGTAGCTCAGTTGGTAGAGCAGAGGACTGAAAATCCTTGTGTCGGTGGTTCGATTCCGCCCTTGGCCACCCGATTTCGCCGAGCGCAAGGCGCGAGGCAAAATCCACAAGGGGCGATTCCGCCCTTGGCTACCCGATTTCGTCTGGCGCAAGGCGCGAGGCAAAATCCACAAGGGGCGATTCCGCCCGTGGCCACCCTTCTGTCGAAATTTTTCGGACCGGTTCAAACTGATGGGCAGCCTTGGCAAGGCAACCTGTTGGATTTTCCAGGCTAAGCAATGGTTTTTTCTCGACTACAGAAGCGCTTTGACGCGCGCTTCAGAATTAAAGCATTGCCGATTGTCCGGCATGCAAGAACCAGCGGTCGATAACTACATGCCGTGCGAACCAATCTGTTTGCATCAACGTCACTGCTACCCTTTGCCGGAATTTCTCCGGCAATAACGACTCGCTTGTGGGGCGAAGGTATTTCTTGCCGAATCGTTGTACCAGCAGATTGATATAAGCGGTGAGTCTTTCTTGCCGATAATCATTCCGGGCACTGATGATAACTTCGGCAGCCATTAGCGCGGATTCCACGGCGGGGCGAATGCCTTCTCCACTTTGCGGGTAGGCCAGTCCAGCAGCGTCGCCGATGAGAAGGACTCCGCGACCAATAAGATTGCGGTTCGATCCTGGATACAGCAGATAGGCATGACCGTTGAATTTGCCGCGCAGATTCCGCGGAATAGTTCCACGCCGCTGCAGCCAATGGCAGAATTGTTCGACATGCTCCGAGAGCCTGTGGCTATCCTCCCGACCGAGGCCGATGTTGAGGTAATTACCCTTTGCAAAGCACCAACCGTAGCCCTTGAGATCGGGGCAGAAATGCAGTTGCGCAAGCTCATTGTCTATACGACATTCACTTCGCTGCTGGCCGTTAATTGGGAACTCAATTTCCTGAGCGACAACCAAGCTCTCACGGCGCTCGAGCGACGTGCGGACCATACGCGCTACCGGGCAAAAGTGTCCGCCAGCACCCACGACCATAGATGTTCTGACATTCTCGTTTATCAACCACATGTTGCGATCGCGTACCACCGATTTCACCGACTCACCAAGTCTCAACCGTGCGCCGGAGCGCTGTAACAAGTAATTGTCAAACTCGCAACGACGGATGCCAAAGCTAACCGGGTCGCGATACCGCGTTTCCACTTCGGTTGCACCGATAATACTAGTTTGAAATCCATAGACCGGCTGTATCACGCAGTTTTGCGAGTAATCCGCAAGGTCGAGATGCAATGATTTCACTACAGCTGGAGTAATCCAGCCTGCACATACCTTGTCGCGCGGAAAATTATGCTTGTCCATGACTAGCACGTCGAGGCCGGCATCCACAAGTTGCCGCGCGCACGTCGAGCCTGCGGGACCGCCCCCAACGATCAGCACGTCGCACGCATCAATAAGCACGGCTGGAAGGTTATTACACTAGCTATAAAGATATGCCCGCGTCCACGGGATGTCGTTATTGGCCCCGCGTGCGAAAAGCACTTGAAACAATTGCATGTCGCCGTTGTTGAACGCAGCGATCGACCCCGCGAGATACAGGCGCCAGGCGCGGACGAAGCGCTCATCGTACATTTCCTTCACAACGCTACTTGCATCCTCGAAGCGTTGCAGCCAATGCTTGAGCGTTAATGCATAGTGCTGTCGCAGATTCTCGACATCGAGCACAGAAAAATCCCAGCGCTCCACTACTTCCAGCATTTCGCGCAGTGAAGGCGGGTAGGCACCAGGGAAAATTCGCTTTTCAACCCATGCATTAAATGGATTAGGCTTGTTGCGGCCTATACTGTGAATAAGCCCGCGTCCGTTTCGATCCAAGCAGCGGTCAATAACGCGACGAAGCTCATGATAGTAGTCGCGCCCGACATGCTCGAGCATGCCGACTGACATAAAAGCATCATAACGGCCGCTGGCATTTCGGTAGTCATCCTCAATGAATTCCACGCGATGCTCGACGCCTAGCGCATGTGCACGCGCCTTGGCGTAAGCAATCTGCTCGTGCGATATGTTGAAGGCCTTGACCCGCGCCCCATATTGAGTGGCCATGTGTAGCGCCAATGCGCCCCAGCCGCATCCTGCTTCGACTACAGATTCCTCCGATCGCAACCTGATCTTGCGGCAGACGTGATCCATCTTGGCGATCTGCGCTTGCTCTAGGGTTATATCGGGGCTGGGAAAATAAGCGCATGTGTAAACCATCTGTCGATCGAGCCAGAGCTTGTAAAATTCATTGCCCAGATCGTAGTGACGGTGGATGTTCTCGCGCGAGTCAGCTAGTGCATTCGAATGACGGCGGTTCAACCACTTGGTCAGGCGGGGCCGCAGTCCCGTTGTGCGCGCGCGCCCCAACCCCTGATAGACGGCCTCGATAAGCTTTACCAAGTCTCCGTCGACTTCAATCAACCCGTCACTGTACGCGTCACCGAAATACAATTCCGGATTGATTAGCAGTTTGAATAGACAGGAACGGCTTTTTACGCGCATATCCGCCACGGGGTTACTCGTGGTTGTGAGTATTGATTCGCCGTTCCAGAGTGTAACGCGAATCGATGGGTTACCAAGCGAATGCAGCAGAGCCCGCATTAAGCGTCCGTCGAGCGAAAGCCTGGAGCCTTGCCCGCGTGCATGGTCCCCGCTGTCGGCCAGTGATATCCCGACGTTCTGATCGTCAGGGGAAACGCCAAACAGTTCCGGATTTTCCCGATTCATAGTAATACCCTCCGAGATATTCTATTTGTCAGCACAACAATAGGGAATAGTTGGCCGTGCGGAATTGATAAATGTCAAATCCGATGCGTGATGCCGTGGTTCCCGTGGTTCCGACCATTCGTCAGCAGCTCGAGTTTGATATCGATTTTGTTCTTTCACCAAATATACACCGTCGACTAGCGTGCCGTCCATCGTGAGTCGCATCATATTTGCGTGCCAGGATCAGCGGTACGGGACGCACTCAATAAGCTCTCCAATCCGCCCAATAGTGAATTGTCGGAAACTCTACCTCAAGAACAAAATTGCCTTTTATTAGCAAAAAGCAGGAAATCGCTTTCAACAAAATTGTACTTCGGGTTTCCCCCGCAAAAGGCCTTTTTGTCTTTTTCACGGCTGAAATCAGCCTGCGTCATGCGGCCCAAAGCGCCTTGCGTTTGAACCATTGCAAGGATTTATTGCTTCGACCATTTTGGTTGTTAACGGACGAGCGGTTTTTTGAGACCAAGACTCGTTCTTGGAAGCCGCGACCCGTTAAAAATTTCCACACGTTTCGTACTCCCACTATATGAGTGAAGTGCTCCACGATGGTCCGCGGGCCAAACGTTTTCGGACGACCTGAACGAGCAAATGCAACTGACACCACCTCTTCCTTGATGACAACAGCTCTCCGAAGGCGCGGCGTTAGGCGCAATGCGGCAGTCTACGACTCAGGCTGACGCCCAGCCAAATTGCCTGTATGTAAGCATTTAAAAGCAAATGAGTTATTTAATTGGCATGACATTTGCTTTGGTTATGATGCAATGGTGCAATCGAGCTACGAAAAATGCATATTTGCGAAAGCCCATTAAATTTGCCCTGCGCGTTTTGGTGACATGCCTTCTCGACCATTTACGCGTGGGTAAACAAATGGCATTGCCGATTTTGCGGCGAGGAAAAAGTCTGGTGCGTTATGAATGAGCTATTCACAGCGTTGCTATCATGGGCCGTAGTGCTGTCCGGCTACCCTGCGCCCGCCGTGCCGCCTGAAGTCGCATTCGTAAGTCATCAACAACTTACCAAGATGGCGTGTAACGGAACCGAATGCAAGGTCGTGGGG
>DASPRE010000005.1:0-9592 GCA_035624615.1 Burkholderiales bacterium
GGGATCTGGAGTTGCCGGAAGTCGCTTGAGCACGGGATAAACTCAGGAAGATTTATTTTTTTCGAAGGTAGGTTCCGTGCCTGCAATCAAATTGCGGATGTTCGACTGGTGGCGCCAGATGAGAAATACGCATATCACCAAGACCGCAAGCGAACTGATGTCCCAGCCGAAAATATAAGCTGCACAAAACGGAGCTGATGCAGCCGCAATCAGGGCTGCAAGCGACGAGATGCGCGTGACGAAGGCGACGATAAGCCAGGTTGCGAGCGTCAATAATCCAAGCCACAGATTGATCGCGAACAGCACGCCCCCGGTAGTCGCCACCCCTTTGCCGCCGTGAAAATGCAGGAACACGGAAAACGAATGGCCTGCAATAACCGCCAACGCCACTGCCATAATTGTTGCGCCATCTAAACCGTACTGTGGAGCGAATCGCTGAGCGAGATATACCGCAAGCCAACCTTTTGCCGTATCGCCGAGCAGCGTCAAAGCCGCGACGGTTTTCTTGCCACTGCGCAGCACATTGGTCGCGCCGGGGTTTTTCGACCCGTAAGTACGCGGATCGGGCAAGTTGAATAACCGGCTCGTAAGCACTGCAAACGATATCGAACCTACCAGATATGCAATAGCAACAAAAACTATCGTGGCCATATCAAATATTTTACAATCCGCTATGCTTGCCTTGCCAATAACGACTCAACTTTCGTCGGCCGGTACATGGACATTATCTTTATACACGAATTCAAGGTTGAAACCCTGATCGGTATTTATGAATGGGAGCGCAAGGTCCCACAAACGATTCGGCTTGACCTGGAAATCGGCATTCCGCGAAGCAAGGTTTATCAAAGCGACGCCATCGGTGACACCATTGACTACGGCAAAGTCGTGGCGCGCTTACAGCAAACCCTGGCCGAGCAGCATTACTCGCTGCTTGAGCGACTCGCGGAGCACCTCGCGCAGTTGATTATGAATGAATTCGGGGCGCCGTGGGTCAAGATTAGCGTCGCCAAGCTAGGCCTCATGCGCGGCATTAAACAGCTGGGCGTTACCATCGAAAGAGGCAAAAAGGAATAGGCGACCTAGCCGCGCGGATGATGCTTGGCGTGCAGCTGTTTCAGGCGTTCGCGCGCCACGTGCGTATATATTTGCGTGGTAGAAATATCGGCATGTCCCAAGAGCAGTTGCACCACGCGCAAATCAGCGCCGTGATTAAGCATATGCGTGGCAAACGCATGCCGTAGAGTATGCGGTGAAATGGATTTGGCAAGCCCCGCCCGCGCGCAATAGCGGCGCAACAGATGCCAGAATCCCTGGCGCGTCATCGAGTGCCCCCGGACAGTGACAAACAGCGCATCGCTGGTCTTGCCGTTGAGCAGATCCGGGCGCGCTTCTTCCATATAGCGGCGAATCCAGTCAAGCGCTTCTTCACCGAGCGGCACCAGCCTCTCCTTTGAACCTTTTCCCAGAACCCTCACCACACCCATATCCAGGCTAACCTGCGGAATTTTCACGCTCACCAGCTCGGACACCCGCAAACCGCTGGCGTAAAGCATTTCCAGCATGGTTTTGTCGCGGAATCCAAGCGGGTTTTCAATTTCGGGCGCTTTCAGCAGCGCTTCGACATCGTCCTCGGTAAGCGATTTGGGCAGGCCGCGGGGAAGTTTGGGCGAGTCGATGCGAAGCGTGGGATCGGCCAGGATTTTGCCCTGCCGCAGCTCAAACCGGAAAAAGCGTTTGAGGCTGGAAAGCACGCGGCTGGTGGTCCGTGCCTTAGCTTTCGCGACGAGGACCAGGTGTGCAAGATATCCTTCGATATCCTGCTGCCGGGTCTCGAGAAGCGGTTTGAAATTCTTTTTGCCCAGCCACTGCGCGAATTTCAGCAAATCGCTGCGGTAACTGGTCAGCGTGTTGCGCGAAAGTCCTTCTTCCAGCCACAGGGCGTCGCAGAACTCGTCGAGCAGGCTTTCCTCAACCTCGCTCATGGTCGAGCAGCCAGCGTTTGATCGCCAACGGGTCGCGCTCATTGCTCTTCATGAAGCCGCCCAGATTTCCGCTGCCGAGCACCCGGTGGCAGGGAACGATAATGCATATCGGATTAGCGCCGCATGCTTGCCCCACAGCGCGGGGCCCCGAAAACAGCTTGCGCGCTAGCTCACCATAGGTCAGCGTGCGCCCGCGCGGAATTTGCATGATTGCCTGCCACACCCGGCGCTGGAAAGGAGTGCCTTTCAAGCGCAGGGGTAAATCGAAACAGATGTCAGGATCACGAAGATAGGCTTCGAGATTTTTGCTTACTTTTTCGGCGAAATGTGTTTGCGCGGAAAGTGACGCTGTTTTGCGCGGCAGGAAGTCGATCCCGGTTAAGTGGTTTGCTTCATGGCGTATTCCCAGCACCGCAAAAGGCGTTGCAAGCCGCGCCTGGTACCCACCATTCAGTGCGTGTTGCTGCATACGCAAAAGATAGCGCAGCAGCGATAAAACTACAATAGCGTATTCAGGCGAATCTGCGGACGGCAATGCAAAACGCAGCCGGGGCTAAGGTTGCGTTTCGGGGCAAATGCACGATTATTGCTCTCGAGCCGGAGCGTCTTCCGGTCCCGCTTCGATCATTTCCTGACTGGTGAGCTTCTCGCGAATTCGCGCTGCCTTGCCGGCACGCTTGCGCAGATAATAAAGCTTGGCGCGCTTCACGTCGCCCTTGCGCTTGATCTCAATGCTGGCAATCAAGGGCGAATAAGTCTGGAAAGTCCGCTCCACGCCTTCGCCGGAAGACACTTTGCGCACGATGAATGAAGAATTAATACCGCGATTGCGCTTCGCCACCACCATGCCTTCATACGCCTGGGTACGCTTGCGATCGCCTTCCATCACGTTGACATTCACAAGCACGGTGTCCCCGGGTGCAAAATCGGGAATGTTTTTGCCGAGCTTTTTGATTTCCTCGGCCTCAAGCTGTTTAATGACATCCATTGCCTATTCCTTATCGTATTCCTGTTTGAATTCCGCCAGCAACTTTTGTTCCTCGCCATTCATTCCGCGCTTTTCCAGCAAATCCGGGCGCCTCAGCCAAGTCCTGCCCAGCATCTGTTTCAGCCGCCAGCGGTTTATCTCCGAATGGTGCCCTGAGAGCAAAACCTGCGGCACGTCCATTCCCGCATACACTTCCGGCCGCGTGTACTGCGGGGATTCCAGCAATCCGTTGACAAAGGAATCCTGTTCTGCCGATTGCGCATCTCCCAGCACGCCCGGGAGCTGCCTGATGACGCAATCCATCAGCACCAGCGCCGCCAGCTCCCCGCCGGAAAGCACGAAATCGCCGAGCGAGATTTCCTCATCCACACTGCGCTGAATCAGCCTCTCATCAATGCCTTCATAACGGCCTGCCAGCAGAATCAGTCCCGGCTGTTTTGCCAGCTCCACAACCAGCCCATGGTCCAGCACCCTGCCCTGCGGAGATAAATAAATGACCCGGGTCTGCGCAATACCGGCTTGAATCTGATGCTGCCTGGCGGCATTGATTGCATCTTCCAGGGGCTGCGCCAGCATCACCATGCCCGGACCGCCGCCATAGGGCCGGTCATCCACCGTATGATAATTGTCCGTCGTAAACTGCCGCGGGTTCCAAATTTTAAGCCGGAAACGCCCGTCTTCCCTGGCGCGCCGCGTTATTCCGTATTCAGTGAGCGCTTCGAACATCTGCGGGAACAGGCTTATCGCATCGAAGAGCATAATGGGTACCTCTGATTAAGTCCATCGCAGTTGCGACGGCGGCTTTCCGGGATGGGATGCGCGAAGCGAGGCACAGCCAATGGCCAGACTCCCTTGGCAAGCCGAGCGACAAAGCAGACCGCCCAGACGAGCCCCGTCCCTTCGGGTTGCGGCAACGCAATCCGCGAAAGGCTTAATCAGAGGTTCCCTAGTAATCCAGTTCCCAATCCACCCGTATTACTTCCGCTTCAAGCCTCACATCCTGCACCACCTGCGGAATAAAAGGTATTAGGCGCTCTCGTTCACCTTGCACCCGCAATACGTCATTAGCCCCAGTGGCAAACAGCTCTTTTACAACGCCCAGCGTTTCACCCTTCAGGTTTATTACCTCAAGGCCGATCAAGTCAGCCCAGTAATATTGCCCTTTTTTTACCGCCGGCAACTGACTTCGCTGAACAGCGATGTGCAGGTTCTTGAGCGATTGTGCCGCTGCGCGGTCATCGCAGCCTTGCAGCTTTGCCACCAGGGTCTTTCCCTGGGGTCTGGCTTGAATCACCGTGACTTCGCGCCAGTCGTCTTCTTTTCCCAGCCACCAAGCAGGGTAGCGAGTCAATCCTTCAATTGTCTCAGTGTAAGGTTGGATTTTCAGCCAGCCCTTCACACCGAATGGGGCGCTTATACGCCCCAGCACCACCATGTTTTCAGGCGGTTTTTTGTGCACCAAATTGCTTCACCAGCCTGACCACGGTATCGCTCAGTATGGCGCCGCGGCCCTGCCAGTGGTTTATCCGGTCCATCTGGATGCGCAACGATTCACGCCCCTGCGGCGCCATCGGGTCGTAAAACCCAATGCGTTCAATAAACTTGCCGTCCCGCGCGCGGCGCGAATCTGCCACCACCAAGTTAAAAAACGGGCGTTTCTTAGCGCCTCCACGAGATAGCCGGATAACGACCATTGTTATTTCATTCCAAAAATCGCGAAAGGGCGTGATTTTACGCTGCTTTATGACAGCTTGGCAAGGGAATCACTTTGTCCTTGGTAGACTGTTCGGCGGCAAACTGACTAGTGCATGCCGGGGAACATGCCCTTCATACCCCTCAACATCTTCGCCATTCCGCCTGCGGACATCATCTTCATCACTTTTTGCGCCTGCTCGAACTGGTTGAGAAGGCGGTTTACTTCCTGCACGCTCACACCTGCACCGGCAGCGACGCGCCGTTTGCGCGAGGCCTTGAGAATTTCCGGATTAGCACGTTCCTGCGGCGTCATTGAATTGATAATAGCTTCAATGCGTCCCATAGCCTTCTCATCCACTTTCGCGTTCTGCATCGCCTGCCCCAGCTGCCCGGGAAGCTTGTCCATGAGTTTGCCAAATCCTCCGATCTTTTTCATCTGCTGGATCTGCGCCTTGAAATCGTCCAGATCGAAATTTTTCCCTTCCTTTACTTTCTGCGTCAATTTCTGAACTTCGCTCCGGTCCACGCCGCGTTGCACTTCTTCGATCAGGGAGAGAACATCACCCATGCCAAGGATTCGGGAAGCCATACGCTCCGGATGAAACACCTCCAGTCCATCCAGTTTTTCGCCCGTGCCAGCGAGTTTAATCGGTCTGCCGGTAATAAAGCGCACCGATAGCGCAGCTCCGCCTCGCGCATCGCCATCCAGTTTGGTTAACACCACTCCGGTAAGCGGCAACGCATCGGCAAACGCTTTGGCGGTGTTCACCGCGTCTTGGCCCTGCATTGCATCCACTACAAATAGGGTTTCAATTGGGTTGAGCACGGCATGCAGTTCACTCATTTCCCGCATCATGGCTTCATCAATCCCGAGCCGACCTGCGGTATCCACAATCAGCACCTCATAAAAATGCTTGCGCGCGAAATCGAGCGCACTTTGGGCTATGGAAAGCGGTTTGTTCCCCGCGACCGCCTCGAAAAAATCAACTGGAATCTGTTTTGCCAGCGCACGGAGCTGTTCAATCGCTGCAGGGCGATACACGTCGCAACTGGCAAGCAGCACTTTCTTTTTCAACTGCTCGCGAATCAGCTTCGCTAGCTTGCCAGCACTCGTGGTTTTGCCCGAGCCTTGCAGCCCGGCGAGCAATATAACCGCAGGTGGCACAGTCGCGAGGTTGATCGCGGCACTGGTTTCTCCCATCAACTGGGTCAATTCACGATGCACTACGCCAATCACCGCTTGCCCAGGAGTAAGGCTGGTCAGCACCTCCTGGCCGAGAGCTTTATCCTTGACCCGGCTAATGAAGTCCTTGACCGCCGGCAGCGCTACATCCGCTTCCAGCAACGCGATGCGCACATCGCGCATCGCGCTTTGAATATTGCTCTCGGTCAAGCGCGCCTCGCCGCGCAGATTCTTTAGGACGCCGGATAGCCGGTGTGCGAGATGATCAAACATCTAGACTCCTGATGATGCCTTGCGCGGTGAGTTGAGGTAGACTTGAAAAACAACCGATCACGCCGTGGTCCGGCATGCCTGCTATTTTACCCTATCTCGTCACTGCGCTGCTCTACGCGCTGCTTGGTTTGCATTTTTGGCGCACACGCTGGCAACCGGCCACGCCCAAATCCCGCGACACTGGGCAGACAATCCGCATATGGGAAAAAATAGCCGTTCTGATTCCACTGGCTTTGCATGGCCTGCTCCTTTACCAATCCACTTTCACCGACACCGGCTTTAATCTCGGAGTCGGAAACGCGGTATCAGCGATTTTGTGGCTCACGGTGCTGATTTACTGGGCGGTTAGCTTTCTTTACAACCTCGAAGGCCTGCAGGCACTGGTGCTGCCCCTAGCCGGGGTGTGTGTGTTACTGCCGTGGCTACTGCCAACCAAACACATTCTTTCCAATACCGGGCTGCTTGCATTTCCTGCGCATTTCCTCCTTTCAATGCTAGCTTACAGCTTGTTCACCATCGCAGCGCTGCATGCGGCCTTAATGGCGGTAGTAGAGCGCCGGCTGCATGACGGCACGCTGCCCGCGACGCTTCACACATTGCCACCGCTATTAACCATGGAGACGCTGTTGTTTCGCGTCATCATCGCCGGTTTCGCGCTGCTGACTTTGGCACTCGCGAGCGGCATGTTGTTTTCCGAAGAATTAATCCACAAGCCAGCGCAATTCACTCACAAAACGCTGTTTGCCTTCATCTCCTGGGGGATATTTGCGGCGCTGCTCGGGGGCAGGAAAATTTACGGCTGGCGGGGCCGAACGGCGATGCGCTGGACCTGGGCCGGTTTCATTGCGCTGGTTCTCGCTTATGTTGGCAGCAAGTTCGTGCTGGAAGTGATATTGCACCGATGACGCGTTCTGTTGGCGGCGTAACTTGACAAGAAGCGTTCGCTCATCCGATACTCAGTTCATCTTATTCCCTGTAGCTGAATTCCTTTGGAAGAAATCCCTATAAGCGCGCTGTTCGGCGCGCTCGCCGTTCTGCTCATTCTTTCCGCTTTTTTCTCGATCTCCGAAACCAGCATGATGGCGCTCAACCGCTACCGGTTGAAACATCAGGTTGAACTTGGTAATCGCAGCGCGCGGCTGACTTCGCAATTGCTGGGGAAAATCGATAGGCTGCTTGGCGTGATTCTGCTCGGCAACACGCTGATCAACGCGGCTGCCACTACTCTGAGCACCATCATTGCCGTGCAGTTGTTCGGCAAAAGCGAAGTAGTACTGGGCCTTAGCACGTTAAGCATTACTTTCATGCTGCTTGTGTTCAGCGAAATCGCGCCGAAAATTGTCGGGGCCTCCTACCCCGAGCGCATTGCGCTGCCTGCAAGTTATATTCTCACGCCATTGCTCAAGCTGACTTATCCGGCAGTGTGGGTCGTGAATCTTTTTGCGCGTGCGTTGCTGTGGCTGGTACGCTTTAAGCCAACTACCGAAACCCACAAGCTGAGCACCGAAGAGTTGCGTACGTTGGTACAGGAAGCCAGACATTTTATTCCGCAAAAGCACCGGAGTATTCTGATAAACCTGTTTGAGCTAGAAAATATCACTGTCAACGACGTTATGACCCCGCGCAGCCAGATCGAGGCGATCGATATCGACGCGCCGCTGGACGTAATAAAGCGCCAGCTTGCCACTTGCTATCACACGCGTCTCCCAGTATGTCAGGGGCAAATGGATAACATCATCGGCATTCTTCATGTGCGCGCGGCGTTGAACCTCAGCCTGGAACAGCAGCTAACTTCGGAGCGACTGAGAGAAATGCTGCGAGAAGCTTATTTTATTCCTGCTGATACGCCGCTGTTTTCGCAGCTGCAGCATTTCCAGGAAAAACACGACCTCATGGCGCTGGTGGTGGACGAGTACGGTGAGCTCATGGGATTGGTCACCATCGAAGATCTCCTGGAAGAAATTATCGGCGAATTCACCACCCATTCGCCGGCACAAAGCCTGACGGTGCGCAAACAGGCAGACGGAAGCGTGCTGGTCGAGGGCAGTAGCCTGTTGCGCGATATTAACCGCAAGCTTGGATTGAAATTGCCGGTCGACGGGCCGAAAACCTTGAACGGCTTGATCCTCGAACATTTCCAGGATATTCCCGAAGCCGGCACTAGCTTGAAAATCGCCGGTTATCCGATGGAAATTGTGCAAACCCAGGACCGGGTGGTTAAAGTCGTGTGCATTTATCCGCAGCAGGGCACCGAACCGCAATAGGTGCCCGCAGTCGGGTATCATATCTTTACAAAGCACATTGACAAGTGCATTATTTGTACTTGTTTTTTGTGATTTTTTTCACAAAACCGGAACCCAAATGGTCGCCAATATGCAGAGCAGCTTGAGCGGTCTGGCACGCAGCTTGGTGCAGAACAGACGCCTGCTCGAAGTTGACGCTGAAGCCATTCAGGCCCAAGCCAACAACTCGGGAATGAGCTTTGTTACGCAATTGCTGCAGACCGGGAAGCTCAGCGCACGCGATGTCTGCGAATTTGCCTCGCTGACGTTCGGCTTTCCCCAGCTCGACCTCAATGCCGTTGATCCACGGTTTTTCCCCAGCGACGTCCTCGACGGCGATATTATGCGCAGCAAGCGCGCGCTACCGCTGTATAAGCGCGGCAACCGGCTGTTCGTAGGGCTATCTGATCCGACCAATTTGGCTGCGCTGGATGAAATCAAATTCAAGACCGGACTGGCAGTCGCAGTGGTGGTTGTGGAAGATGACAAGCTCAACCCTCTTATCAGCAAAGCGCCTTTGGCGGGCGACGCCAGCCTGAACAAGATGATAAAAAATGATCTGCCTGCAATTGATGAGCTATCGGGCGGATTTGACGAGGATGTTGCGGGGGAATTCGGTGACGATGCTTCGGCCGCCGCGGACAATGAATTGGTCAGACTGGTCAACAAAATCATCACCGACGCGTACCACCAAGGCGCGTCGGACATCCATATCGAACCCCGGCCGGGCAAACAAAAAACCAAGATCCGCTTTCGCAAGGACGGCACGCTGATGCCGTACCTCGAAGTTCCGCCCAATTTCCGTCAGGCCCTGGTCACCCGAATTAAAATCATGTGCGATCTTGACATCTCTGAGAAAAGAAAACCGCAGGATGGCAAGATCAAATTCAAGAAATTCGCTCCGGTAGATATCGAACTTCGGGTGGCAACCTGTCCGACCCAGGGTGGAATGGAAGACGTGGTAATGCGTATCCTGTCCGGAGGCAAACCCATCCCGCTGGACACTTTGGGCCTGAGCGCGAAGAACTTGGAGACTCTGAAAGCCGTGATCTCCAAGCCTTACGGATTGTTCTTTGTATGCGGCCCGACTGGTTCAGGCAAGACCACGACTTTGCACTCGGTGCTGGGCTATATCAATACACCGGAAACCAAGATCTGGACTGCGGAAGACCCGGTGGAAATCACCCAG
>DASPRE010000032.1:0-10202 GCA_035624615.1 Burkholderiales bacterium
GGTGACCAACGCGAAATTGGGGTTGCTCGGCGCGGCGCTGTTAGCAATTGAGTAACGTGCGTCACATTACATGTCGGCGCTGTCATAATTTCTTGACTTAGATCAAATTATTTTGAATGCAAAACTTTATAATTTTTATAACGTCGTTCTCATTTATACTATTTTAATAAAGGAGGCTGGCGAACATGAAGACTCATCAAACCGACACCCGCAAGCAGCAACGCCCGAAAAGCATGGCGCAAAGAATAAAAGAACTGACTAAACCCAGCCGGCAGGAGCGTGCAAACTTTCGCACAAAAATATCAGGGTTCGCAAAAATAGATCCGGACGAGCGCTACAAGTGGATTGCGCAGGCCGCGTACTTTCGCGCTGAAAAACGCGGCTTCGCCCCGGGCGGTGAGCTGCAGGACTGGCTCGAAGCCGAGGCCGATATTCTGCAACAGCTAGGTCAATAATTTGACCGGCCGTTCACCACTTGCGCGGCCGCATCTGGGAAGCTGGAAGCTGCCAGAACAAACCCTGGCGGGGAGAAGTGTTTGCAGTCCTCGCGTAGCCCGGTACTGATCCAGCTCCGAATTGCGCATCCAGCGCCTGACCAAGATCAATTGGGCGCGCCGCGTAAGGCGATGATGAATGCGATTGCGAAGCGACACAGGTCGATCACTGCTCAATCAATAATATGCACAACCCGCGGTTCGTCAGCCAGTTAATCAAAAACACTATTGCGCTTGTTCTGGCGGGCGGGCGCGGCAGCCGGCTGGGACAGCTTACCGATTGGCGGGCGAAACCCGCGATGCCGTTCGCCGGCAAGTTTCGAATCATCGATTTTGCTCTTTCTAATTGCGTGAACTCCGGCATCCGGCGCATCGGAATCTGCACGCAATACAAGGCACAAAGTCTGATCCGACATATACAGCATGGCTGGAGCGTATTAGACGCCCGCATGGGCGAATTCGTTGAACTGCTTCCTGCGCAGCAACGTATCACATCAGACTGGTACCTGGGTACCGCCGACGCGCTCTACCAAAACCTTGATATCCTGCGCCGCCACAATCCGGATTACGTTCTCGTCCTGGCTGGCGACCATGTTTACAAGATGGATTATGGAAAATTACTCGAGGATCATGTCTCGAAATCCGCGAAAATGACCGTTGCCTGCATTGACGTGCCGATTAGCGAAGGGAAGTATTTTGGCGTGATGCAAGTGGAATCCGACGGACGCATTATTGGTTTCGAGGAAAAGCCGGCAAATCCGAAGGCGATTCCGGAGCAACCTGACCGGGCGCTAGCCAGCATGGGTATTTACATGTGTGACGCGGGATTTCTCTACGATCAGTTGCTTCGCGACGCCGATGATAAGTCCTCCAGTCACGACTTTGGTAAAGATGTCATTCCCCGTTTCATCAGAGAGGGCATAGAGGTCTACGCTCACCGTTTCGCTGAAAGTTGCGTTAACATGACTGGAGGGGTACCGTACTGGCGCGATGTCGGCACCATCGATGCCTACTGGGAGGCAAACATCGCTCTAACCAAAGTGGTTCCTGATCTCAACCTATATGACGAGGAATGGCCGATCTGGACCTACCAGGAGCAGCTGCCGCCAGCCAAGTTCGTCTTCGACGAAGACCGCCGGCGCGGCATGGCGATCGATTCCATGGTCTCCGGCGGTTGCATTATCAGCGGCTCCCTAGTAAAGCGGTCTCTCCTGTTCAGCAACGTGCACGTTCACGACTATTGTACGATTGAAGACTCGGTGATCCTGCCAGACGTCGATATTGGTGCTGGATCGGTTCTTAAACACACGGTCGTCGACAAGTATTGCAAGCTTCCACAGGGCCTCATCGCCGGAATCGATCCGGTCGAGGATCGAAAGCGCTTCCACGTCACTGAAAAAGGCATTACGCTTATTGCCCCTGAAATGTTGGGACAACGGGTTCATCTCCAGCGATGAGCCTGGCGAATCGCGTTGAAGGGCGTCTTGATCTGGTGTTGCTCTGGCATATGCACCAGCCTGATTACCGCGACTACGCGACCGGCAACTTCCGTTTGCCCTGGGTTTATCTCCACGCCATCAAGGACTACAGCGACATGGCGTGGCATCTTGAACATTATCCCGGCGTCCGTGTGGTGGTCAACTTCGCACCGGTGTTGCTCGATCAAATCGAGGATTACGTCGACCAGTTTGCAAGCGGCAGGCTGCGCGATCCGCTACTTCGGCTCCTGGTGCATCCCGACGACAAGCCAATCAGCAAGGATAGCCGCGCCTTCATCCTGGAACGCTGCTTCCACGCGAATCACGAGCGAATGATCGAGCCCTATCCTGCATACAAAGACCTGCATACATTGTTTACCGTACTGGAAGCGCGTGGACCGGACGCTATATGCTATCTTTCTGAACAGTATTATTTCGATCTGCTCACCTGGTATCACCTGTGCTGGACCGGCGAGACGGTGCGGCGCAGCACAGAGATTGTCACGCGGCTGATGACCAAGGGTATGAATTTCAGCCACACCGACCGGATGGAATTGTTCAAGTTGATCAGCGAGCTGGTCAGTGGGATTATCCCGCGTTACGCCAAGCTCGCCGCGTCAGGCCGCGTGGAATTATCGACCACGCCGCATTATCATCCGCTGGCGCCGCTACTCATCAGTTTCGGCAGCGCGCATGAGGCCGAACCCCGATTGACCCTGCCGCAATCGCCCGAATACCCCGGAGGCTATGAACGTGTCGAATCACAGTTGCGGACAGCAATTACTGAGCATTCGCGGCGATTTGGAGAGGCGCCTGCGGGCGTGTGGCCAGCCGAAGGAGCGATTTCATCGGCGTTTGTCAGGATGCTGGGCGCACAGGGTTGCAAATGGACTGCGAGCGGCGCGAAGGTGTTGATGAACAGCCTGCACGGACCCGAAGTGGATCCCAGGCGCACGCTCTATCGTCCGTGCCGCCACGTCGCAGCTGCGCCAGATCTTGCATTATTTTTCCGCGATGACCGGCTTTCCGATCTGATCGGGTTTGAGTACGCAAAGTGGAACGGCCATGACGCGGCGGTGAACTTTATCTCCGAACTTGAGGCGATTGCGTCCAATGCGGTGCAGGGCGAAACGCCTATTGTGAGCGTGATCCTGGACGGCGAAAACTGCTGGGAATACTATGCTTACAACGGTTATTACTTTCTCGACGAGCTATACCGTTTATTCGAATCGCATCCGTACATTCGCACGACTACCTACCGGGCTTACCTTAGCCACGCGCCCACGGGTGTGGTGGCGTTGAACTGCATTACCGCAGGCAGCTGGGTGTATGGCAACTTTACGACCTGGATAGGCTCGGCCGAAAAGAATCGAGCGTGGGATTTACTTTGCGCGGCAAAGCAGAGCTTTGATCTAGTCGTCGCGAGCGGGCGCCTGGACCAAGTGCAGGTACGCGCCGCCTATCGGCAGCTTGCGGCGTGCGAAGCGTCAGACTGGTTTTGGTGGCTGGGCGACTACAATCCAAGTTTCGCGGTGGAAAGCTTCGACAAGCTCTACCGGGCGGATCTCGGAAACCTTTACCGGCTGCTCAAGTTATCGCTGCCCGCTCATCTGGCGCTTCCGATCAGCCACGGCAAAGGATCGCCCGAAGCCGGCGGCGCTATGCGGCGCGCTGCGGAATCGGCGCAGGGCACTTGAGTTGTTTCGGCCATGAAGCGCCCAATACGGTGGAGCCGACTTACACTGATTGCTCCTTGCGCCGAAGTAAATGCGGGAAAAAATCGCACCAAAAGGAAATAAAAACCTATGTTACGCGATAAAAATTATATACGCTTTTTTGAGGAGATCGGCATCGGCGATGTACCGCTGGTGGGAGGTAAAAACGCCTCGCTGGGGGAGATGTATCGGGAACTGACTCCACACGGCTTGCATATCCCGAACGGTTTTGCGACCACCGCCAAAGCATATCGTTATGTGCTTGACCGCGCGGATTCGTGGCGGGCACTTCGGGAGATCCTGAGTGGGCTTAATCCGGCAGACATTGAGGATCTTGCACAGCGCGCCGCGCGCGCCAGAGATACTATATATAGCGCATCCTTACCATCCGATCTCGCAGATGAAGTTCTTCGGGCATATGCGCAGCTGGTAAAGCAGTATGGATCAGAACTGAGTGTGGCGGTCCGCAGCTCGGCGACTTCGGAGGATCTACCCACGGCGAGCTTTGCCGGCCAACATGAGAGCTTTCTTAATGTTCGTGGCGAGAAACAACTGCTTGACGCGTGTCGGCGCTGCTTTGCCAGCCTGTTTACCGATCGCGCGATCCGCTACCGGATCGATCACGGCTTTGACCATTTTAAAGTTCTGATGTCGGTGGGTATTATGAAGATGGTACGGGCAGATCTTGCCGCGAGCGGTGTCATGTTTACGCTCGACACGGAGAGCGGCTTTCGGAATGTCGTGCTTATCAACGCCGCGTACGGCTTGGGGGAAAACGTAGTACAGGGGGCGGTGGACCCGGACGAGTTTTACATTTTCAAGCCCACGATGCGCGCGGGTTACCGCACTGTCTTACGCCGCATGCTCGGTAAAAAGGAATTCAGGATGGTCTACGCGAGCGGCGGTACCAACGGCACGACGCGCAATGTTCCTGTCTCCCCTGAGGAACGCGGTTGCTTTTGCATTTCGGACAAAGAGGTTGTTGAGCTCGCCGAAGCCGCTATTAAAGTCGAGGAACACTATAGTACTCGCGCGGCAGCGCCTATGCCGCTGGACCTTGAGTGGGCTAAGGACGGTGTCGATGGGCTGCTTTATATCATTCAAGCGCGTCCCGAGACAGTGATATCGCGCCGTACTACTGGCGTATTAGAAGAGTACCGGCTTGACGGAAAGGGAAAGGTGAAGTGCACCGGCCGGGCGGTAGGCGAAAGTATTGCTACGGGAACCGCGCGCGTCATTCAGTCTATTGAACAGTTACCCGAATTCTGCGACGGGGAGATCCTAGTCGCCAAGACGACGGCCCCTGATTGGGGAACGGTCATGAAAAAAGCCGCCGCGATTGTTACCAGTCACGGTGGGCGAACGTGTCATGCGGCTATTGTTGCTCGCGAACTCGGAATTCCCGCGATCGTCGGCGCCGAGGGGGCAACGGAGCGAATTAGAACTGGCGAGAACATTACCGTTTCCTGCGCAGAGGGTGATGTGGGCAAAGTGTATGACGGCACCATTCCGTTCGAGAAATCGCGGATCGATCCCGGTGCCATGCCGCAGCCGAAAACCCATGTCATGGTAAATCTCGGCAATCCCGAGCTGGCGTTTCGCACGAGTTTCCTGCCGAATGACGGAGTCGGTCTGGCGCGCATGGAGTTCATCATCATCGAGTACATCAAGGCACATCCGATGGCGCTCGCCCATCCCGAGCGCGTGACTAACGCAAAAGAGCGGGCTGCGCTCGAGGCGCTTGCCGCCGGTCACGCGTCCCCGGCGGATTATTTTGTCGACAAGCTGTCCGAGGGAGTGGGCACTATCGCGGCAGCTTTTTATCCCAAACCCGTGATCGTGCGGTTGTCGGATTTCAAGAGCAATGAATACGCATCATTGCTCGGAGGAAAATGGTTCGAGCCGGCCGAGGAAAACCCGATGCTCGGGTTTCGCGGCGCATCGCGTTATGCGCACGCGGCATACGCGGACGGATTTATTCTTGAGTGCCGGGCGATGCAGAAAGTCCGCTCGGCAATGGGTTTACGCAATATTAGGTTGATGATCCCGTTTTGCCGCCGCATCGATGAGGCCAAGCGCGTGCTTGCGATGATGGCGGAGCATGGGCTGAAACGCGGGGAGGACGGCTTAGAGATTTACGTCATGTGCGAGATCCCGAACAACGTAATCCTCATTGATCAATTTGCGGCGCTCTTCGATGGGTTTTCCATCGGTTCCAACGATCTGACGCAGCTTACGCTGGGTGTGGATCGCGATTCGGAAATTGTATCGTTTGATTTTGACGAGCGCGATGAAGGTGTTCTGGAAATGATTCGGCTGACGGTGACTGGGTGTAAAAGGAATCACCGGCACTGCGGGATATGCGGACAAGCGCCGTCCGATTACCCGGAAGTGACCGAATTTCTCGTAAAGCTCGGCATTGATTCGATCAGCGTCAACCCGGACGTTTTAATCAAGACCCGGCGCTTGGTGTACGAAATCGAACAATCACAGCAAAATGTCGCAACCATGCGCCCTGCGAGCTGACTTGTGGCTGCCCCCACCAGGCTTGAAAGCGTCCAGAAAGTCCCCCCGCTTGGCCCCTCCTGTTGACAGGAGGTAACTCACGCTCAGCTTTGCCCTTCCAAAGGGCGAACAGAGCCGGGAGGACTACCTGGACGCTCTCATGCTTATTCGCTGAATAGTGTCTCTTGCTCGCCGCGTCAATGTTTTGACCAAAATCAAACATTGTGCAAATTGGGGAATGCCGGCCCGGATTATGCAAGCCAGCTCATTGATCCAGATCAATTCGGATTTTTCCATGAGGAATAAAGTTTTTTTACACAAAGGGAGGTTATCGGTACCGAATTCGGATCGAATTGCGGAGAAAACAGGCATGGCGAATCCAGAAAAGCTTAGCCAGGTCGCGCAGGATGTCGGTGCGTTGCTTCTTCCAGATGATCCGGCGCGCGCTCAAAAGACCGAAATCGTCAAACTCCCGGCGCCTAGTACAGACACGGGCCGGCCGCTTATGAAGGCGCTAAAGTTGCGGCATTCGTCGCGCGAGTTCAGTAACAGGAAATTGCCGCAGCAGGTACTGTCCAATCTTCTGTGGGCGGCATTCGGCGTAAACCGCGCGAAGACCCACGGTCGCACAGCACCGTCGGCACACGACTGGGAGGAGATAGACATCTACGTTGCGGCGGCTGATGGACTCTATGTCTATGACGCGCACCGGTGCCTGCTGAGACGGCTGCAAGCACAGGACATCCGCGCGCAGACCGGTTTGCAATCCTATGTTGCGGATGCGCCGATCAATTTAGTTTATGTGGCGGATCTTTCGCGAATGGCCGAGGCTACAGAAGAGGAGAAAGCGTATTATTCCGGCCCGGACGCCGGGTTTATCGCTCAGAACGTGTACCTGTATTGCGCATCGGAAGGACTTGCGACAGTGGTGCGAGGAATGGTGGACCGCAAGGCGCTCGCCAAGCTGATGAAACTCACGCCAAACCAGCGGGTGGTGCTGGCACAAACTGTCGGCTATCCTGCCAGTACTCGTTGACGGGCCAATTGATCTGCCCAGTTGCGAACTTTTGCCGACAAATCAACCAAGCGGGAATTTGTGTCTGCCAATGGTTGTCAGGTTGCATTAACAGCTTCCGGCACATGGGCATGGAATCAATAAAATAAAACTTGCGAAAGGTACTCACTATATGGATGATTTTACGAAAAAGCAGTACGCCCGTCTGGCGAGCATACTCGACGCGTTCGATAAGCGGACACGCGAAGACATTCGCGTTGTGCTGTTGCAATCCGGCGATCAGCGATACATCGATCTTGCGGGAATGGTGCACGATACCGCAGACGAGTCCGTTGCCGATGTGCTGGCCGAACTCGACAACCAGCTTATTGAGCGACATTTGCATGAGCTGAGCGAGATCGAGGCTGCGCGCAAGCGGCTCACGGAACATAAAATCAATAGTTGCATCGAATGCGGCGGCGAAATCGGCTTCGAGCGACTGGTTGCTTACCCGGTCGCAGTGCGTTGCTTCGTATGCCAGGAGCAGTTTGAGAAAACCCACGCTCACGAAGCGACCCCTCGACTGTAATAACAGCCCATGCCGGTCCATAACGCGGACATCGCCGCAATCTTCGAGGAGATCGCGGACCTGTTGGAAATTCGCGGTGATAATCCGTTTCGCATTCGCGCTTACCGTAATGCAGCGCGCAGCATCGGCGAATTCGGGCGCGACTTCAAGACCCTGATTGATTCCGGGTCGGAACCGCCAAAGCTGCCCGGAATCGGCCCCGACCTGACTGCCAAGATTCATGAGATTGTTACCAGCGGCCACTGCGCGGCGCTCGACAAGCTGCGCAAGGAATTACCTCCCGCTATAACCAAACTGCTGCGTGTTCCAGGTCTCGGTCCAAAACGAGTACAGACACTTAACCGCGAGCTCGGGGTTGAAACCGTAGCGCAGCTCAAGCAGGCGGCACGCGCCGGGCGCATACGCGACATTGCCGGGTTTGGCATGAAGACCGAGCAGCGTATCCTTGAAGCGCTGGAAGCGCATGCCGAGCAGGCGCAGCGCTTCAAGCTCTCCGTGGCAACCCAGTATGCCGAAGCGTTGGTCGATTACCTAAAACGTGTGCGCGGCGTCAAGCAGGTGGTGGTCGCAGGCAGCTACCGCCGCATGAAGGAAACGGTCGGCGATCTCGATATTCTGGTGACCGCGCAGGTGGCTGGGACGGTGATGGAACGCTTCGTCGTATATGACGAAGTGCGCAAGGTGCTGGAGCAGGGTGAGACCCGCTGCAGCGTCATCTTGAAAAGCGGATTGCAGGTCGATTTGCGGCTCGTGCCCGAGGAAAGCTACGGCGCGGCATTATATTATTTCACTGGATCAAAAGCGCACAACATCGCGGTGCGGCGCCTTGCGCAGTCGCAAGGACTCAAGATCAACGAATACGGCGTGTTCAAGGGCGAGCGGCGTGTGGCGGGAGACACCGAAGAATCCGTTTTCGCAGCAGTCGGATTGCATTTTATCGCGCCGGAGTTACGTGAGGACCGTGGCGAAATCGAGGCCGCGCGCACCGGCCGTCTTCCGCAACTCATCACGCTTTCCGATCTGCGCGGCGACCTGCATATGCATACCAAGGCTTCCGACGGTCGCAACTCCATCCGCGAGATGGCGCTTGCCGCTAAGTCCCAAGGCCTAAGCTACATCGCGATCACCGAACATTCGCGCAGGCTGGCGATGACCCACGGCCTTGATCCGCAGCGCGTGGCGCGGCAGATTGAGGAAATCAACGGCATCAATGCCGAGCTTTCGGGTATCACCGTGCTGAAAGGCATCGAGGTCGATATTTTGGAGGACGGCACGCTCGACCTGCCGGATTCGGTACTAAAGCGGCTCGATGTGGTGGTCGCCGCAGTGCACGGCAAGTTCGAACTGCCCCGCAGAAAGCAAACCGAGCGCATCCTGCGCGCTCTGGATAATCGCTGCGTCGACCTGCTGGCTCACCCGACCGGCCGCCTGATTGGTGCACGCGAGCCTTACGATGTGGACATGCTGCGTATTGTGCGCAAGGCCAAGAGCCGCGGCGTATTCCTGGAACTCAATTCGCAGCCGGAACGACTTGACCTTGACGATACGATGTGCCAGATGGCGCGCGACGAAGGCGTGCTGGTCAGCATTGATTCCGATTCGCACAGCACTATGGATTTTGCCAATCTGCGCTACGGGGTAGGACAGGCGCGGCGAGGCTGGCTTGCGCGCGATAACGTGCTCAATACTCGCGACCTTGCGGATCTGCAGCGGCTGCTTAGCGCCGGCCGGTAGACGGATAGGGAAAACTTTTTCCCACCGTTGTTTATGCAATTGCGGGTCGGCCAACGTAATGGGGCGCTTCATGTATCTGCTAAGTCCACGCGGTCGGAGGACTGCGCCGATTCTCAACCCCGGCCGCCTGGGGGATCGCCCAGGTGGCGCTTGGCCCATAGCTTCGCCTGGCCGATGGCGATGCGGATTGCCTGGCCTTCGGGGTAACCCTCGGCGAGCAATGCGTTGGCGATGGCAATCGCCTTGTCGCGCACTGCGGGTTCAAGATGCCTCATCGATGGAGGAAAGCGGTCACGGCTCCAGGGCATGGCTGTCGAATGCGGAGAGTTATGGGATAATTCAGTTGCGTATAGTTAATCGCAGACTACCGGAAGGAATGTTGATCTAAATCAAAAGCAAAACGGCGGCGCTGGTAATACAATTTGTCCACTCCATACGGAAAAAATCAACATGACTGCCAAACAACTGTTCTTTCACCATGATGCCCACACCAAAATCATGGCGGGCGTTAGCCTTCTTGCAAACGCAGTGCGCCCTACGCTCGGGCCCAAGGCGCGCACAGTAGTCCTGGAGCGATCTTTTGGCGCCCCAACGATCATCAACTCCGGGGTGGTGGTGGCAAAAGAAATTGAACTCAAGGACCCTCTCGAGAACATGGGTGTGCAGATGGTAAAAGAAGTTGCCATAAAGACC
>DASPRE010000041.1:0-8541 GCA_035624615.1 Burkholderiales bacterium
ATCGTCGGCGAATTTGCGGAAAGCCCGCGCGGGGAAGGCGGTTTCGGCAGTACGGGTAGATGATGCAAAAATCCGCCATCGTGCTGTTCGCGCACGGAGCGCGCGACGAGGACTGGGCAACGCCATTCCGGAAAATACAGAGCATGGTTCGTAGTAAAAAGCCGGGGGTTCTGGTAGAGCTGGCCTTTCTGGAATTAATGCAGCCCGCACTGCATGAGGCCGTTGCCAGGCTTGCTGCGCGCGGCATCAAAAACATCAGCGTGGTTCCCTTGTTTATGGCACAGGGCGCACATCTGAAGGAAGACCTGCCGCTCAAGCTTGACGAGATTCGCGGACAGTATCCCGCAGTTTCTTTCCGGATTTCCCCACCCATTGGCGAAGTGCATGCCATCCTGGCCGAGATTGCCGAATGGATTTGCAATGAGCATGGCTGCTAAGTGGCGTTAAACTAAGCGCAGATCATTGGAAGGGAATCTTGGCATGAAAAAGCTCCTGGTTTTTATTTTTGTCATGCTGTCCTTCCAGGCGGCTCGGGCGGAAAACTCGGTCCTGTCCCTGCATATTAGCGGCAACTCGATAATTGCCGAAGTAGCCAATACGCCACAGGCGCGACAACGGGGATTGATGCACCGAAAACGGCTGGGTAGCAACCACGGCATGCTGTTCATTTTTCCCGAGCCGGGATTGCATGCCATGTGGATGAAAAACACCTCCGTGCCGTTGAGCACCGCATTTCTTGATGAACGCGGCGTCATCATCAATATCACCGACATGACCCCGTTCAGCGAACAGCCTCACTACGCCGATGCGCCCGCAAGGTTTGCACTGGAAATGCCCAAGGGATGGTTCAGCAAACGCGGTATCAACCCCGGCATGAAAGTCGAAGGCTTGTCGCCAGCGCCGGCCGGCCGATAACAAAAGCCCTCCGAGCGGGGGCGGGCTTTAGATCGAGTAGGTTCTACCCGAAGAAAATTGCGGTGTGCGCGCCAGCCCCCATGAAAAAAAGCATCGGAATGGAAAGCATGGTATTGGTGCGCGATGTCAGGAAAGCGACGCGGCGCGCTCTGTTTTTTTCCTCGTCGGTGGCCTGCACGATTCCGAGCACCTTCTTCTGGTTAGGCCAAATCAGGAACCACACATTGAAAAGCATGATGGTGCCGAGCCAGGCTCCAACGCCTATCACTGAATACACTCCCTGCAGTCCGAAAGCCAAGAAAAAGTTGCCACCGAGCAAGGCTGCTCCGGCAAGCCACGTTACCAGCGCGCTCCAACGGAAATAAAGCAGTGCGCGGGGAACAACGTGCTTGGTGATGCCTGCGGCAGTGCCATCTGCCTGAGCTGCTTTTAATGCGTCGCCCTGCACAAAGTTGAAATAGTAAAGCAGGCCGATCCACATAACGCCCGCCATGAAATGCAGCCAGCGGGCAAGTGCCGGTACGTACTCCATGACTAGCCTCCCAGGAAATGATTAACGATGTTGTACAGAATCAAGGTCAGTATGAGGCCACTAATTATCGTGCCCCACAGCGAATCCAGTGGATTTTTCATTTCAGTCGCTCCTCGATAAACAAGCGGGGTGATACGCAGCCTCAGTCTATAACAAACCCGGTTGCCGGAGCAATTAGCCGAGCACGGCGAAAACATTCAAAAAATGTCCGTTTCGGTTACACTTATGGCCTGTCTGCGGAAAACGTACAGGTAATTAACTGAAGAAACGATATATTCCGAAGGGAGTGAGCATTGAGCTTGGTCGCTGATTATGACCCGCACTTAAAGCTCTTGCTGTGGGTCGGGGTTGCCATAGTCGGCGTTACCTTGCTGCTGCTGGTGCAAACCATTTTGTTGCGCATGCAACTTATCATGCGCCAGCGCCGCGAGCAGCGATTGGCCGAGCAATGGCAGCCGTTATTTGCGCAAAGCATGACTGCGCTGCCGCAATCTTTGCCGCCAATCGGAAAATCGGACTGGGATTCCTTCCTCAGGTTGTGGAATAACACGCAGGAATCGCTGAGCGGCGAATCCAAGCACAAACTTAACCAGCTCGCCTGGGCGTGCGGCGTGAATCACGTGGCGCAACAAATGCTCTCCCAAAAAAGCATGCGTGCGCGCCTGATGGCCGTCATTACCTTGGGCCATTTGCAGGAAAAAAACGCGTGGGCAAGGTTAAAAAGCATCGCCGACGATCCGCACCCGCTGTTGTCGCTGGCCGCGGCGCGCGCGCTCGTGCAAATCGATGCGAAGACTGCACTGGTAGACCTTCTCCCGCTTTTTACGCGCCGCCATGATTGGCCGCTCAACAAGATTGCAAGCATGATCAGCGACGCCGGGGCGGATGCAGTGACCGGCCCGCTCACTCAGGCGGTCGAAACTGCCGCACCCGAGGACTTCCCGCGCCTGGTGCGGTTGCTCAACGTTGCGCATAGTGATCAGGCCCTCCCGGCGATCCGCCGCATCCTGCAATCAGCCACCGATGACCGGGTAATTTCCTCCTGCCTGCAAGCGCTGACTGATCCGCAAGACGTCGGGCTCGCGCGCACTTATTTGCGTCACTCAAGCTGGTTCGTGCGGGTACAAGCGGCGAGCGCCCTGGGCAGAATCGGATCGAGGGAAGACCGCGACGCGCTGATCGCGCCGCTAAGCGATTCGGTGTGGTGGGTGCGTTACCGGGCGGCCCAGGCGCTTGCCGGCCTGCCACAGGTCACCTTGGACGAAGTGCGGCAAATTCGCGACAAGATCAACGATCGCTTTGCGAAAGACATCCTCACGCAAGTCATTGCAGAAAAGCAGGTGTCATGAACTGGACCGCTTGGCTCAACGGACTTCAATGGTTTTTCCTGCTGTATTTTATCGCGATGAACATCGGCTATATATTTTTAAACCTGCTTTCCATACGTTCCCTAAAAAACTACATGGAAGCGCAAGGCCTGGCTGATCTGCCCGCTTACTCGGGCTATGAGCCGCCGATCAGCATTCTCATTCCGGCATACAACGAAGAAGCAACCATGGTTGATTTAGTAAGCTCGCTGTTGCAGCTCGATTATCCGGAATTCGAGATCATCGTAGTCAATGACGGCTCGAAAGACAACACGCTCGCAGTCTTGCAACAAGAATTTTTGCTGGTACTTTTTCCAGAAGCCTATTGGCAGCGTATCAAAGGCAAAGGCGTGCGGGCGATTTACCGTTCTTCAGTCCATGCCAACTTGCGGGTGATAGAAAAGGAACACGGCGGCAAGGCAGATGCACTAAACGCCGGCATAAATGCTTCTCGCTACCCGCTGTTTTGCGCGGTCAGCGCTGATTCAATCCTGCAAAGCGACAGCCTGCGCCGCGCGGTGCAGCCATTCCTTGAAAACCCGCTCACCGTGGCTTCAGGCGGTGCCGTGAGAATCGCCAATGACTGCGAGTTGCAAAATGGTTTTCTCACCGGCGTCGCACTGCCGAAAAGCGGGCTGGCCCTGATGCAGGTTGTGGAAAGCCTGCGCACCTTCCTGTTCGGCGCTATGGGCTGGTCGGAACTCAATGCGGTACTTATCGTTTCCGGGGCATTTGGCCTGTTCCGCAAAGATACGGTGATCGAAGCGGGAGGCTATCTCACCAGCACCTCAGGCGAAGATATGGAACTCATCGTGCGGCTGCATCATATGCTGCGTCTCAGGGGTATTCCGTATCGCATCACCTTTGTTCCCGACCCAATTTTTTGGACCAAGGCGCCGGAAAGCTCGAGCGCCCTCAAAGCCAAGCGCGCCAACTGGCAGCGCAGGCTGGCGGAAAGCTTAAATCTGAATATGCCGCTGCTGTTTAACCGTAAAGGCGGCGCCGTTTCATGGCTCGCGTTTCCTTTTGTGATGATATTTGAATGGCTGGGTCCGATGTTTGAGGTTATGGGGTACATTTTTATGATTTCAGGATTTGCGCTGAAACTTATTTCGTGGCAGGTGTTCACGGTGTTCCTGCTGGTTGCCGTAGGCTTCGGCATGATGCTCTCGGTGACCGCGCTGCTCCTCGAGGAACTCTCGTTCCATATCTACCCCAGGACCACGCAGCTCGCGAAATTGCTGATCGCAGTGCTGCTGGAAAATTTCGGTTACCGGCAGCGGGTATCGTTGTGGCGCTTTATGGGCTTGATGCGCTGGATATTCCACCGCTAGGCGCCGGCACAATCAACCGGTTGAAATTTCTATTGGCGAGGCGTAATCTAAAGTCGCACGGCTAAGTCCTCGTTATCGCATAAGGAGTTTCGTCATGTGTTATGAATATGAAATCTACGTTAAGGAACAATTCAGCAAAGCCAAGCAACAGGCTGAAGACCTGAAGAAGCAAGTAGCAAAGCCCGAACCCGAAAAAGATTCCGGCAAGAAACCGCAAACCCAGGAAGAACCGGTACCCGCCTAACAACGAACTCAACAATTGAAAACCCCGCTTCGGCGGGGTTTTTGTTTCTACACGTGCTGTTCTGCAAGCAATTGGCTGAGCACCGCGCTCCAGGCCTGAGCGAGGTTATAACGATCATAACCGCCACCTCCGAATCCCATCATTCTACCTTCGCATAATTCGTCGGCGAGCAGACAAAGGCGCTTGGCCGCATAGGCGTGCGCCGCTGGTGAGTAGTGCAGATGCGCAAGCGGATCACCTGCAATGGAATCCGCGCCGCATTGAAACAGAATAATTTCCGGCGGTTTATCTCGAAGCAACGCTTCGACTTTAGGCCACACCTTGAGGAATTCAGCATCTCCCGCTCCCGGCATCATCGGTATGTTGAGCTTCATGCCTTCGCCCTTGCCCTTGCCGGTTTCGGAAGCCGCGCCAGTACCCGGATAAAGAAAGCGCCCGTCCTCGTGGATGTCGGCATAAATCACGAGCGGGTCGCTTTCAAACGGATAAAACATGCCGTCGCCGTGATGCACGTCGATGTCCACGTAGCCCACGCGCTTGATGCCATATTCGGCGCGCAGCGCTTCAGTTACCACGCCCAGGTCGTTGAATACGCAAAAACCCGCCGCGCGCTCGCGCCGCGCGTGGTGCAGTCCACCGATTGGCTGAAATGTACGCCTGCAATCGCCTTTCATGACACGCTTCATGCCGTCCAGGGCGGCGCCCACCACATGCGCGGCCGCTTCATACACCCCGGGATAGGCGGGAGTGTCGCCATAATCGATAAACCCGTGACCTGCTCTGGAAAGGGTAATAACCCGCTCCACGTGCTCCGCGGTATGAAAACGCTCGATCTCCTCCCGGGTGGCCGGCCTGGACGAATTGATGTCCACTTTTTTGTCCAGGCCTTGCCTCTGCGCTTCGCGCCAGAACGCGGCCTGCCGGTCGGGACCGAATGGATGCTCATCCGGGAAACCGTAGCGACCAAGATCATCGCTAAGGTACAAACAGACTTTCACGCCCCGTTTCATAATCAGTTTTTTCTTTTGTCAAAAGCGACCAAAGCCGCCGCGTGTCACAGGCAAACCGAGAATAAGCAGCTGGCAGCCCGCCATGCCGATTAAAACAAATTCATCTGCCCGTCGCTTTGTGGTGGGCGAAAGCGCGAGCTATCGAGCGGTTTGCGATGGTCGTTGAATCCCCAACGCTGATACGCCAGTTCAAAGCGCTTCGCCAGCAAATTTGCGAGCTCGCCCTTTCCGCGCATGCGGCTGCCGAAAGCTGAATCGTTATCTCGTCCACCTCGCATCTCCCTCACCCGGCTCATCACATGGCTTGCCTTGAGCGGGTAATGTTCTTCAAGCCAAGCCTTGAACAAATCCTTCACTTCATAAGGCAGACGCAGCAGCACATAGCCCGCCATCGTGGCTCCCGCTTGGCGTGCCTGTTCCAGCACTTTTTCCACCCCCGAATCGGTGAGAAATGGAATCACCGGGGCGACCAGCACGCCGCACGGAATGCCCGCTTCGCTAAGTTTCTTTATGGTTTGCAGGCGTCGTTGCGGCGCTGCCGCGCGCGGTTCAAGATGCCTCGCAATATCATGGTCAAGCGTAGCGACGGATATAAATACGGTCGGCAGATTTTTCGCTGCCATCGGCGCGAGCAAATCGATATCGCGTTCGACCATTGAAGATTTGGTGATAATGCCCAAGGGGTGCTGGCATTCAGCCAGCACTTCGAGAATCTGCCGCGTGATGCGCAACTCGCGCTCTATGGGCTGATAAGGATCGGTGTTCGCGCCCAGCGCAATAACTTCGCAGCGGTAGCCCGGTTGAGCCAGTTCCGCTCGCAGCAGCTTCGCCGCGTTTATCTTGGCAAATAACTTGGTTTCGAAGTCCAGTCCAGGAGAAAGATTGAGATAGGCATGCGTCGGGCGCGCATAGCAATAAACGCAACCATGCTCGCATCCGCGATAGGGATTAATCGATTGACTGAAGCCGACATCGGGCGACTCGTTGCGCGCGATGATGCTCTTGGCGATTTCTTCAGTGACGGTAGTTTCGAGCTTGGGCAATTCTTCGTCTGGTGCCGTATCCCATCCGTCGCCAACGCTCTCCCGCACCCGGCTCTCAAAGCGGCCTTCAGGGTTGATCGTCGCGCCGCGGCCTTTTGGAGGATGTATGATGCTGTGCGCCACGATCGGTCCCTTCGCTTCAAACAGACAACAAAACCCGCTTGCTTCAACCCCTGGCAGAAATCATTTGCGCCTGCGGTGTCGCTTTCAATACTTCATCCACCGTGGTGAGTCCCGCGGCGATCTTCATCGCGCCGCTGATGCGCAGCGGCTTCATCCCATCCTTGTACGCCTGCTCGCGCACCAACCCCACGTCGCAATCGCTGGTTATCAGTTTGCTCAAGGCGGGTGTCATGGTAAGTATTTCGAAAATCCCCATACGTCCCATGTAACCGGTCATTCGGCATTCGATGCAGCCCTTGTTGTAGTACACCTTGGCTGGCTTGGCGGCCTTCCAGGGGGCGACCAAGCTGGCCCAGGCTGCCTCGTTCAACCCGTTGGTTTCCTTGCAGTGGGGACATAAAACACGTACCAGCCGTTGCGCCAGCACGCCCAGCACGGTGGAATGAATCAAATACGGCGGCACGCCGATATCCATCAAGCGGGTGACTGCCGAAGGCGCGTCGTTGGTGTGCAGCGTGGAAAGCACCAAATGCCCGGTGAGCGCAGCCTGGATTGCTATTTCGGCAGTTTCCAGGTCACGGATCTCTCCAACCATAATGATGTCCGGGTCCTGCCGCATCAGCGTACGAACTCCACTGGCGAAATCCAGGCCGATGCTAGGCTGCACCTGCATCTGGTTGAACTGGGGTTCCACCATCTCGATGGGGTCCTCGATGGTGCACACATTCACATCCGGTTTGGCAAGCATTTTTAGGGTGGAATACAATGTGGTGGTCTTGCCGGAGCCCGTGGGCCCGGTCACCAGAATAATGCCGTACGGCCTAGCGACAAAATCATTCCAGCGGGACAGGTCTTCGTCGCTGAACCCCAGTGCCTTGAAATCGTTCACCAGCACATCTGGGTTGAAAATCCTCATCACTACCTTTTCGCCGAATGCGGTAGGCATAGTGGAAATCCGCAGCTCGACTTCACCGTCGTCGGCTGTGCGGGTCTTGATGCGCCCGTCCTGCGGTCGGCGTTTTTCCACGATATCCATGCGCGCCAGCACCTTGATGCGGCTGGTAACGGCGCTCATTACCACCGAAGGAAACTGGTACACCTGGTGCAGCACTCCATCGATGCGGAAGCGCACAAAGCAGATTTCTCGCCGCGGCTCAAGGTGGATATCGCTCGCCCGCTGCTCAAAAGCGTACTGCCAAAGCCAATCCACGATCTGCACAACTTGATGGTCATTGGCGTCGAGTTTGCCGCTTTTGCCGAGCTCGACCAATTGCTCGAAATTATTGAGTCCCGGAATACGCTCGTCTTGCGCTTTTGACGCCGTTTTAACGGAGCGCGCCAGACTGTAAATCTCGACGAGATAACGATTGATGTCCTGCGGATTGGCCATCACCAACTTGATCTTCTGGGGCAACATCATGGACAGATCCCGGGTCCATTGCGTGGCGTAAGGCTCGGCAGTAGCGATCACCACTTCCTTGTCATTCACCGCCACCGGCAAAATTGCGGTGCGCGATGCATAGGCGCTCGAAACCACATTCGTCACCTTGTCAAAATCAATCTTCATCGGGTCAATGCGGTAATACGGGAGGTTGGCTTTTTGTGCGAGCCACTCGGTGAGCGCTTCGATATGCAAAGGTTTATGCGGTTGTTTTGCGCTTTTCCATTTTTGTTCGGCGACGACAACCAATGGATGCAACCCGGAGCGGGTGCTGATGTGATCGTTCTTAAGCGTATCCGCATCCTGCTTCGATACCAGGCCGTCGGATACCAGGCCGTGCAGCACCTGTTCGAGCGAAAGCCGATGGTCGGCAGCTCGATGTCTTATCTGTGTCGCGCTATGCATAAAGGGGATTGATAAAAGTATAAACTTATTTTTCAGGTCGATACAACGGATTTTTAGCCTATTTCATGAGAAATGACAAGATCCCGGTCTGTCGCGCATACCCAAAAAGGGCGAATCCCGCGTCCCG
>DASPRE010000058.1:0-9615 GCA_035624615.1 Burkholderiales bacterium
TTGGTGATATGCGTATTTCTCATCTGGCGCCACCAGTCGAACATCCGCAATTTGATTGCAGGCACGGAACCTACCTTCGAAAAAAATAAATCTTCCTGAGTTTATCCCGTGCTCAAGCGACTTCCGGCAACTCCAGATCCCAGCGCGGCTTAACGCTGAAATCCTCCGAGCCCGAAGCCTCAATTTTTGTGCCGGCGTGTTGCAGGCGCATGGCTCCGGCAAAAGCGATCATCGCGCCATTGTCGGTGCAAAATTCCAGCTCGGGATAAAATACCTTAATTCCCCTGCGCGCTGCTTTGTGCGAGAGGCTGTCGCGCAGTTTGCGGTTCGCGCCCACCCCGCCTGCCACCACCAGCTTTCGCAGTCCGCTTTGCTCGAGTGCCGCGAGGGACTTGGCAATCAATACCTCAACGATGGCCGATTCAATCGCTGCAGCCAGATGGGCGCGGTTTTGCTCGTTTAAAGGCTCGCGCTGAATCACGGTCAGTACCGCGGTCTTCAAACCGCTAAAGCTGAAATCAAGATCGCCGCTATGCAGCATCGGCCTCGGTAGTTTGAAACGGCGGGCATCGCCTTGCTGCGCAAGTTCCGCGAGCGCCGGTCCGCCGGGGTAGCCCAGTCCCAGGAGCTTGGCGGTCTTGTCGAATGCTTCCCCTGCAGCATCGTCCACGGTTTCTCCCAAGAGAATATAGTCTCCCACTCCGGATACCTGCATTAACTGCGTATGGCCGCCTGAAACCAGCAGCGCGACAAACGGGAATTCAGGGGCCGGATCGGATAGCAGAGGCGAAAGTAAATGTCCTTCAAGGTGATGAATGCCAAGTGCCGGTTTGCCAAGCGCGAAACCCAGTGCGGTGGCAATGCTAGCCCCTACGAGGAGCGCTCCGACTAGGCCCGGCCCGCGCGTATAGGCGATGGCATCGAGTTCGTCAAGAGCAACGCCCGATTGAGCGAGCACCTGGCGAATGAGCGGAAGCACGCGGCGTATATGGTCACGAGAGGCGAGTTCCGGTACTACGCCTCCGTACGGCGAATGCAACGCTGCCTGTGAATACAGAGCGTGCGCGAGCAGGCCGCGTTCGCTGTCATAAAGCGCGATTCCGGTTTCGTCGCAGGATGTTTCAATACCCAAAACACGCACGATTCAGTCCTCGTAACAAAACTGTAATTATACTTTCCAAAACTGCTGGACGCTTGCTATAATGCGCAGCCTGTCAATTTGGACCGATTCCTATTTCATGCCGAGCATCAGAGTCAAGGAAAACGAGCCGTTCGAGGTGGCAATGCGCCGCTTCAAGCGCTCGATTGAAAAGACCGGGCTGTTGACCGAATTGCGAGCCCGGGAATTTTATGAAAAGCCCACGGCCGAGCGCAAGCGCAAGCTTGCCGCCGCGGTAAAGCGTCACTACAAGCGTTTGCGCAGCCAACTACTGCCGCCAAAACTTTATTAGACCGCCAGTCGCACCCTGCGACACTGCTTGTGCGGCATTTCGATTCCACTTACCGTTTACTCCTCAGCGCGCACTGAAGCATGTTGCTTAAAGACCGAATTACCGAAGACATGAAATCCGCGCTGCGTGCCAAAGACAGCGCCCGCCTGTCGGCGATTCGCCTGCTGCTTGCCGCGATTAAACAGCGGGAAGTCGACGAACGCATCACACTTGGTGACGTCGAAGTGGTAAGCGTGATTGAAAAAATGCTCAAACAACGTCGCGATTCGATACAACAGTTCGACGCAGCGGGCAGGAAAGATCTCGCGGATAACGAGAGATTCGAAGTGACGGTGTTGCAAGCCTACATGCCCAAGGCTTTGAGCGAGGCGGAAGTGGAAGCGGCAGTAACGGAAGCGATCGGCGTCAGCGGCGCCAAGGGCGTGCAGGATATGGGCAAAGTGATGACTTTGGTCAAGCCCAAACTTGCCGGCCGCGCCGACATGGCCAAAGTTTCCGCCCTGGTCAAATCTAGATTGAGCGCGGCGGCAAACTAGGGTGTTGCGGCTCAGCAAAAACCATTCCCGTTTGTTCGATTTTTTATTCCTTTCGGAAATTTTCTTGCGGCAAAAAGTGATCGAAAAGTATCCTATAATTGGATCTATCTGAGTATTTTTGAACATTACCGGGCACCGCATCGCTAGGGGCATATGCTGACAGCAGCGTCCTCTACCCCGCTATTATGATCGCACGAAGTTTTATACGCGATTTGCTTCACCGCGTGGATATCGTTGCCGTCGTAGAGCGCCACATGCCGCTCAAAAAAGCTGGCGCGAACTACGTCGCCCGCTGCCCGTTTCACAACGAGAAAACGCCTTCATTCACGGTAAGCCCCGGCAAGCAGTTTTACCACTGCTTCGGTTGCGGCGCGCACGGCAACGCCATTGATTTTGTCATCGAGCAGACCGGCATGGGCTTCGCCGAAGCAGTGCGTGATCTTGCAGCGAGCGTTGGAATGAAAGTAGTCGAGGACAAACCCGATGCGCCGTTGCGCAAGCGTGACGATGACGTGGATTTGCCAGCGCTCATGCTGCAGGCCGCACAGTATTACAAAAGCGCGCTCAAGCAATCGGAAACTGCCATCGCCTACCTGAAAAAGCGGGGGTTGACCGGTGAAATCGCCGCGCGATTCGGCATCGGCTACGCCCCGCCGGGATGGCAGAATCTCGCTTCGATATTTTCCAATTATCAGGACAAAGCGCTGCTTGCAACGGGTTTGATAAAGGAGAATGAAGAGGGCCGGCGTTACGACATTTTCCGCGACCGTATCATGTTCCCGATTTGGAATGAACGCGGGGTCATCATCGGTTTTGGCGGGCGCGTGTTGGATAGCGCAGCGTCTTCTGGGCAAGCCCAAGAAGGCCCGAAATATCTCAATTCGCCGGAAACACCTTTGTTCGAGAAAGGCCGCGAGCTCTATGGGTTGTTCCAGGCGCGCAAAGCAATCCGCGAAGCCGGTAAGGTGGTGGTAGTCGAGGGTTACATGGACGTGCTGGCGCTTGCTCAACATGGCGTTGGGTACGCGGTGGCCACCTTGGGAACAGCGACCACCGCTATGCATGTGCAGAAGCTCCTGCGCCATACTGACAACGTGGTGTTTTGCTTCGACGGCGACGATGCCGGACGCCGCGCCGCCTGGCGCGCGCTCGAGAATAGCCTGCCACAGATCACTGACGGCACGAACATCAGCTTCCTGTTCCTGCCGCAAGGTGAAGACCCCGACAGCTTTGTGAGGAAAAACGGCAGGGAAGGGTTTGAAAAATTGCTGGGTGAAGTACTGCCGCTATCCGCATTACTACTGCGCGAGCTCAGTGCCCGGGTGGATTTGAAAAGCGAGGAAGGTCGCGCGCGCTTCCTGCAGAACGCAAAACCATTGCTGGCCCGCATTACAGCGCCGGCGCTGGGGCTGATGCTCAGGAAGCGCTTGGCGGAGCTTGCCGGGGTGAGCCAGAGTGAACTGGAAGCCCTTTATCGCATCAAAGTTGAACCAAGACCGCAGGTACCGCAGAAACTTGCTCGCAAAACCCCTTCTCTAGCCAGGAAAATCCTGCAGCTACTGCTCTATCAGCCCCAGTTGGCTGCGAATTTTGATGCTGTTCTGCCGGATTCGCCGCATATTGAGTTCCAGGCCTTGAAACAGTTGCTTGAATTTATGGGGGATGACCCGCATATCCAACACAGCGCGGTAATAATCGAGTGGTTCCGCGGCACCGCGCATGAAGCGCTGTTGCGCGAGGTGGGACGAGAGCTTTTCATGTGGGAAGAGAAAAAGCTGGGCGACGAAGATATGGCCCGCGAGTTTGCCGGCGCGCTGGACCAGCTGCGGGAAATGGAGCGCAACTCGAAGATAGACGCATTGCGCAGCAAATCCGAGCGGCAAGAGCTGACTAGCGATGAAAAACGCCTTTATCAGCAACTACTTAAGCGCGAGCCGGCAATGGTCGAGGATCGGAAAAGCAATGCTGTTTAGGATATAATCCGTAAATTTTTTAATTTTGGCGAAAGCGAAAGACATGGCGAAAGAAAGCGAAAAGCCTCAGCCGCAAATCATCGACGCGGAAGCGCGGCGCATGCGGTTGAAAAATCTTATCGTCCTGGGTAAGGAGCGCGGCTATTTGACCTACGCCGAAATCAACGACCACCTGCCGGACGACATGCTGGACGCGGAGCAGATTGAAAACATCATCAGCATGATTAACGACATGGGAATCGCGGTTTATGACGAGGCGCCCGATGCCGAGTCGCTGCTGATGTCTGACGCCACTCCGCCGGTCGCCGATGAAGACGTGGTCGAAGAAGCCGAAGCCGCCCTTTCCACGGTGGATTCCGAATTCGGCCGCACGACCGACCCGGTGCGCATGTACATGCGCGAGATGGGTTCGGTGGAATTGCTTACGCGCGAAGGCGAAATAGAGATCGCCAAGCGCATTGAAGACGGTCTCAAGCACATGATTCAGGCGATTTCCGCCTGCCCCACCACCATAGCCGAAATTCTTGATCTGGCCGCTCAAATTGAGCGCGGCGAGTTGCGCGTTGATGAAGTGATTGATGGGCTGATTGATCCCGAAACCAATGAAGTCATAGGCGCTGATATTTCTGCCGAGGACGCGGCAGACGAAGACGCGGAAGAAAGCGAAGAAGATGCCGAGGCCGAAGCCGCGCGCGCCAACGAGAGTCTCGAGCTTCTGAAAACCAAGGCCCTGGAGCGATTTGCTGTGATCCACCAGGCGTACAACAAGATACAGCAGGCGCTCGCGAAAAAAGGCGCGCGCCACAGGTTGTATAAGGATCTGCAGGAAAAGATTTCCAACGAACTGATGGCGATCCGCTTTTCCGCCAAGCAGGTGGAGGCCCTGTGCGACAGCCTGCGCTGGCTGGTCGACGAAGTGCGCAGCTACGAACGCGAGATCATGGAACTGTGCGTGAACAAGGCAAGCATGCCGCGCGCGTATTTCATCAAGACCTTCCCCGGAAACGAAGACAATCTCATTTGGGTGCAAAGCGAGGTCGTGTCGCGCAGGCCCTATAGCGAAGCCCTGGGGCGCTATGAAGCGGCGATCGTCGAGCTGCAGAATTTACTGCTGGAACTGCAAGCGAAAGTCGGCATCCCGATCAAGGAGCTCAAGGAAATCAACCGCCAAATGTCTACGGGAGAGGCCAAAGCGCGGCGCGCGAAGCGCGAAATGACCGAAGCGAATTTGCGCCTGGTGATTTCCATCGCCAAGAAATACACCAATCGCGGACTGCAGTTCCTCGATCTCATCCAGGAAGGCAACATCGGCCTGATGAAAGCGGTGGATAAATTCGAATACCGCCGCGGCTACAAGTTTTCAACTTACGCGACCTGGTGGATTCGCCAGGCGATTACCCGCTCCATCGCGGATCAGGCGCGCACCATTCGTATCCCGGTGCACATGATCGAGACCATAAACAAGATGAACCGCATCTCGCGCCAAATTCTTCAGGAAACCGGACAAGAACCCGATCCGGCAACGCTTGCCGAAAAAATGGAAATGCCCGAAGAGAAAATCCGCAAGATTCTCAAGATTTCCAAGGAGCCGATTTCGATGGAAACGCCGATTGGCGACGATGACGATTCACATCTTGGCGATTTCATCGAAGACGCGGCGACCATGGCGCCCAACGACGCCGCGGTCTACGCTAGTTTGCGCAACGTCACCAAGGATGTTCTGGATACGCTCACCCCGCGTGAAGCCAAGGTGCTGCGCATGCGTTTTGGAATAGAGATGAATACCGACCATACCCTTGAAGAAGTCGGCAAGCAGTTTGATGTCACGCGCGAGCGCATCCGGCAGATAGAAGCCAAAGCGCTGAGGAAATTGCGTCACCCCTCGCGCTCCGAGCGCTTGCGGAGTTTTCTGGATCAAGAAAGTTCATAATAGCGTTTCCCCCGTCTGTTCTTGTCCACGCGGGTCTGTAGCTCAGTTGGTCAGAGCAGGGGACTCATAATCCCTTGGTCGCTGGTTCGAGTCCAGCCGGACCCACTCTCAAAAGCGCGTACGCCTAACCAGTAGCACTGATGGATGGCTTCTATGAACCACAAGGCGGGGCGAGAGCAATACCGAGATATGTCGCAGAATGGGGTCTTGTAGGCAGATGTGGAAAGCACTTCAAAAGCGAGACAAAGCCGTTTACTGCCTGAAGCCCGGGCGCGAATGTTGCTCTCGGTGCCTTAGATCGAAAGATTTCTTGCTGCATTTGTCCACCATTTAGGTCGAGTTTTAGCGAATGAGTATAGTAAACTCAGGAGCGGGATAGTGAGTAAGACCTAGCAATTCAGGGCTAGAACTGGGCACGAATATGGCCTTCGGCGTTCCAGGTTGAATAAATTATTCCTACATTGGTAGATCTGTCCAGCAATTCGGGATAAGCGCGTGCAATATTGCTTCCATTTTGCGGGACGCTGGTTTTCATCATGATATAGACGCTTTAGACTGGCATTCCCGCATGTAGCAAGCGTGCGTTGCAGTTCATAATTCGTCCGATCTATTGCTACTCAAGTCCTCCTAGCTTTTTCTGCAATCAATTGCAGTGAAGACAAATCTCTTCTTGACTCTAGTTCGGCTAAGCCTATGATAAGTCAAATAAATACTTATCAATAGAGGGTTTGACGGCATTAATGCCAAATTCGATGTTCTTCTCTGTAGTCCATGACAAAAAATTCAGTACCGATTTCTTAGCGAATGACCCCGGCGAACTCAGCAAAAGCGCTAAGGAACGTCTCGCAATCCCTGTTCCGGGGTTTGATTTCTCCGTCAATTTGGAGCTACATAATTTTCCCACAGACAAGTGGCTTCTCTCTAGTGCAGTTCAGAAGCTGATTCGCAGGGGGCTAGCAGAACGAGCCGTTAAGACCGCGCTGACATTGCATTTGCTCGACCCCGCATATTTGCCGAGACGTTTGCCAGTAATCGCGCTCGAAGATGTTGGTATTGCCGACCTTGCGGTGTGCTTTGATACCCTGCACGTGTTCGGAACGCGGCGGCTTTCAGCTAAAACCTCCGATTTAGACCAGCGCCAATTGCTGGCAAATCTCATATATCGACTTGCGTGCTCAGTGAAATCACGAGCCGCTTGCGACATTTTATGTCTTGCGCTTGCCGATTCAAGCCTCTTGACCACTGCTGCAGAATTGATGAGATCCGGTGCAGAGTACTTGATAAAGCTTGCGGCTGATCGGAAAGCGGCCGATGTAGCCCGAGCGTTGGCACTTCACCTGTTGAGCGGAATGAGCGTAAAAAAACCGGGCCAATATCGGCCAGTTTCCCGGTTCAATGGCGACGCCCTGATTACTGTGGCCGAGAAGCTCGACCTTCCGCCAGTTATTGCTTGGATGCTTATTAAGGGGCGTAACACGTCGGGATTGGCAGCGATGCTGCCACTGGTCTTGGAAGCTGTTTCTGACGGTGCCGCAGACCTCCAGATCAAACATTTTTGCAAAAGCAAGTCGAAGGTGCTTGCCGAGAATCCCATCCTAGGCGTGCCTGCCTGCGCGGCAGATATGCACACATCTATTGGCAGGCGGGCGATCACCCAGTATTCGGAGGCGGTCAAACAAAAGCACCCCCGCTTTTTTGAAGCAATTCAGGACGGAATAAGTCATTCGAAACTGTTTGAATTGGCGATTTTCCACCTCGAAGGATCGAAACTAAATCGTTGGCTAGAATGCGGGACACTTGCCGGATACAGGGAACAAGTTGAACGAGCGGAGTTGAAGACACTAGGCTTGTCTGACCCAGCGTCTCACCAACAGCTTTATCAGATTCTCGAAACGGAATGCCAGTTGCTCTGGCAAATCCGTAAGGCTCATCTGTCCTCAGCGTTCTATGCGGGAAAATGATGGAAGGCGTTGAAATGAACCGCATTGACAACAGCTCGGATTTTGGCCCGCTGGCTACTGACAGTTCTGGTGCAAATACGGAACATCGCCCTCTCGGAGAGATCAAGGAACAACGCGGGGGTTGAGGTCGTCATGTTTCTCTCTGTTGCCGAACTCGTAGCACTGACCGGCTATAAACGGCGCAGCTGCATGATTCGCTGGCTTCGGGAAAACGGTTTTGCGTTCCCAATAGGGGCAGATGGGTACCCCCAGGTCTTGAAGGAGCACGTACGGTTGTTGCTGTGTAGGCAACCTGTCAAACCGAGAAGCATTCCGAACCTTGCTGTTTTAAAAAAACCGGACGCGGCTAATGGACCGTCGCCGCAAATCCATCGTGAGCTTCCAGAGCGCGTGAATTTCAGTCATGGCGCTTATTTCTTTGCGCCTCCTAACGGCCCGCGGATTCATCTAGGGCGCGAATTTGGCGAAGCGATGGCGAAATGGGCTGGTATCGTCGCGCGTCCACGTAAGATTGCGACTATGGCCGAGGTGATGGGTCGCTACATGTTAGAGGTAGCCACGAGGAAAGCTCCAGCAACCTACCGCGACAATATTAGGGAAATGGCGAAACTTCGCCCTGTATTCGGCCAAATGAAGCCTGGCGAGATAACCGCACCGGATATTTACGCCTACATGGACGCCAGGGGCGCGCCGGTTAGGGCAAATAGGGAGAAAGCCTTGCTCTCTCATGTATTCAGCTACGCGATTAGGTGGGGCATCACCAGAGATAACCCCTGCAGGAACGTTAAACGCAACCCTGAGAAACCACGCGGGCGCTATATTGAGGATGTCGAGTTAGAAGCGTTTAAAGCTATTGCAGGCCCCTTTCTGCGCAATTACGTTGACTTTAAATACCTCACAGGCATGCGTAAGGGCGACATTTTGAGATTGCGCGTCGATTCCTTGACCGACGAGGGTGTTTCAGTCGTGCAATCTAAAACAGGTGGTCGCCTAGTGTATCTCTGGACGCCTGAGCTACGTGCCGTTGTGGAGCGTGTTAGGACCATGCCCCGGTATGCACTTGGCGTTAACCTGTTCTGTACACGACGGGGAAATCCGTACACAACGAGCGGGTTCGATTCTATCTGGCAGAGGGCTATGCGAAAGGCCTTGGTAAAAGGGCTGCTTGCCGAGCGGTTCACCGAACATGACATCCGCGCAAAAACTGCGACGGACGATCCGGAAAATGCTCAAAAGCGCCTTGGGCATAAGACGCGTTCCACGACCGACAGGTATATAAAGGTCCATCAAATCGAGAAGGTCGCCGCACTAACTAGGAAATCCTGATTAATCGTGCCTTCCCAATTTACGTCGATCCTTTGATTCCTGCTGGAAATACAGATCTCAGCAAGAGGTCATTTCTAAGAAAGGTTGTATCCTTGCAGGATCTTGATATAGTTGGCCCGTTCGAAAGCTATCGGGTCAGCAATGTTTCTATGGCTCATGCGTCCCCGAATAGTACCCAGCGTTTCGAGGCTGCGTGCTTCGCACCAACTCGTTAGGTCGTCGAGCAACACCTTCATGTGCCCGATTCCATTTTTCAACAGCGATGAAGTCGTCATCACGACGTCAGCCCCGGCGAGCAGGTACTTGATGACCTCATCCACGCTTTCAACGCCGGTACTGGCCGCAAGCGAAGCCTTGATCTGTCCCGCCAATACGCCGATCCAAAGCAGCGGCAAGCGGATCTCGCTCGAATGGCTCAATTTCAAATCGGACACGAGC
>DASPRE010000076.1:0-50467 GCA_035624615.1 Burkholderiales bacterium
CAGGCTCGACGGCGGTTTTTCGCGGCTTACAAATGGGCTGGGAATTTTGTTGACGTACCAGGCGACGACCAGAGCAGTCGTCAAGCCCAGGATCAATCCAACCAACAGACCAAGGAGAAATGCACTGCCGGTGTTGCCCAAGCTCGATCTGCTGGAGTTGGTTTTATAATCTCTGGACACCCGCATATCCTACATTTTTTCCGGACAGCTGACACCTACAAGGCGAAGGCCGTTGCGCAAGACCTGGCGGACTGCGGTTACCAGCGCAAGACGCGCATTCCTGATTTGCGCTTCCGGCACTAGAAAGCGCGTTGCATTGTAGTAGCTGTGAAACTCGGCGGCCAGTTCCTTGAGATAGAACGCGATAAGGTGCGGAGACAGCTCGCGCGCGGCAGCTTCCACGATTTCAGGGTATTCAATCAGGCGCTGCAGCAGCGACAGTTCATGCGCGCTGGTTAACGGAGCCAAGTCGGCCTGTTTGAGTTTTCCCTCGTCTTCACCCCATTCGTTGAGCACGCTGCAGATCCGGGCGTGCGCGTATTGAACGTAATACACCGGGTTTTCGGTGCTTTGAGTTTTTGCAAGGTCGAGGTCGAAATCAAGATGCTGATCGCTTTTGCGCAGCACGTAGAAGAAGCGCGCGGCGTCATTGCCGACTTCCTGCCGCAGTTCGCGCAAAGTGACGAATTCACCCGCGCGTGTGGACATCGGAACCTTTTTGCCATTGCGGTAGAGCACCGCGAACTGCACCAGCTCCACGGTCAGCCTGTCCGGGTCGAAACCTAAGGCGCGCAACACGCCCTTGAGTCGCGCGATGTAGCCGTGGTGATCAGCGCCCCAGATGTCAATCACGCGGTCAAAGGCACGCTCAAATTTGTCCAGATGGTAGGCAATATCCCCGGCAAAATAAGTGAACTCACCGTTGTCACGCTGCACGACCCGGTCTTTTTCGTCGCCGAATTTGCTCGAGTCGAACCATTTGGCGCCGTCTTTGGTATAGATATGCCCTTTCTTTTCGAGCAGCGCGATGGCACGTGACGCCTGGCCCGAATCGAACAGTGATTTTTCAGAGAACCATGCATCAAACGTCACGCCGAATTCAGCAAGATCATTGCGGCAATCATTCAGTTGCTCGGTGAGGACGAAGCGGTGAATATCGGCATAATCCTTACCCAGCAGTTTTTTGGCGTTGGCGATCAGGCCATCAAGATGCGCTTCCGGGTCCAAGTGCGCATCGATAACGCCTTGCGATATCGTTTTTTGTTCCTGTACATAACGCTTGCCATGCGCTGCATAAATTTTTTCTGCCATTGCGCGCACATAATCGCCCTGGTAAGCATTTTGCGGGAAAGGAATGTGAATGCCCGTCAGTTCAAGGTAGCGCAGCCAGGTGGATAGCACGAGAATATCCATTTGCCGGCCGGCGTCATTCACATAAAACTCACGCCAGACCTCGTAGCCCGCGGCCTCCAACACGTTGGCGAGACTTGCGCCGAAAGCCGCCCCGCGCCCATGACCGACGTGAAGCGGCCCGGTGGGATTGGCCGAGACAAATTCAATCTGGATTTTTTTACCCGCGCCAAAACGGCTTCGTCCAAAGTTTTCCGCGCTGGTCAGAATATCTGCGACCACCTGTTGTTTGGCTGAGGGTCTGAGAAACAAATTGATAAAACCAGCGCCGGCGATTTCAGCTTTTTCCACGTGCGGGGAGGCAGGCAGAGCGGCGAGCAATTCAGCAGCGATGTCGCGTGGGTTGCGGCGCAAAGGCTTGGCGAGCAGCAATGCGAGATTGCAGGAATAATCGCCGTGGCTTTCTAGCTTAGGACGCTGGAGCTCAATCAATGACGCCAGCTGAGACGGCGCGACTTTACCAAGCGCCGCCGCAAAAAGTTGGGTCAGGTGGGATTTCAAATCCAAGGCTTGATCAGATTGCGAACGGAAAGGATGTTATTATACCGCGAAGCTTTTTTTTGCTCTAAGACTGGAGCCAATCGAAACGGGCTGAATGACATGCGAGGCGATACCGCTAGAACTGGGGTCAGCATGATTCAGTAGCATCCGATCTGAAGGCCGCGAATGCCCAAACGTCACTATCTCTTGGCACTTGCCTGTTACCTCTCAATCCCTGTAGTCATGTTCGCCGGAGCCGGTCTCCATCGCCTCATCGATCCGGAAATGGCCCGCGGTCACGCGGATTACGTGCGCATTTACCACCTGTTGGACCTCGTTCGACTGGGCACACTCATGGCCACTGCGGCGCTAATCCTCGTCCTGTGGATTTTGTGCTGCTATCTGGTGCTCAAGTCCAGGCAGCGTTCCCTGCTTTGGCTGCCGCTAGCCACCGCCGGCCCGCTCGGATTTATCGTCATTGCGATGCTCAACGACCAGTCACCGGCGCCCGATGACCTTTATCGGCAGTTCGTCGGGAAATTGAAGATTCATTGGCGCGCTTGCCTGGAGGCTGTTCTGTTCATCTCGGTTTGGTCCCTTGCTTACGAAGCCGTGGTGCTCAAGCGCGAACTGATGATTAGCTATGAATCCTTCACCACTGGAACACCCGCCTCAACGATCATCGCGCAGCAAAGCGCGTCCAGCGGCATGTGGGCATTTAGCGAAGGCCTGGAGTGGATGTACTTAGTGGTATTAATTTACCTGTTGTGGCCGATTTTCTTCAATCTTGCAGGCAACCATTTCAAGCGGCGATCACATTCCAGCCATTAAGACCGGGGCCATTCAGCTGACTGACGGCTGCGTGACGTGTGTCGACGTCTGGATTCAGGCCTGGAAACGAACCTCTCAATCGGCGAGCGCTCTACACGCAACGTTAACCGTACAGAAGGACCCTGAATTCCGGGGACTATCTTGAAATTGATCAGCCCGGCCTTTGCAATTGCAGTGGGATACTGGGTATACGAAGCGCTTTCCTCAGAGCGAAACTGATTTAATGGGGCCAGTGTAAGATTTCTGCATTAAAAGCGGACCTCGCCTTGCGGAATAGTTACACTGATCTGTTTTTGACAGTCGCATACGTCTTCCTCTGTTGAGTCGTTGAAATGGGTCATACACCATCGCGCTGCGGGGTTTGACAGCGCGCCGTGGCGGGGCTATGTTCGGAATGTATGTTGGCAAACTTGCTGCAGCGACCACAGGTAGACCCTCAGTTCCTGATCGAGGGGTTCGAGCCGGCGTATTTGGCCTTGTTCCGCTCCGGGGAGATTCACGAGCGGGTGCTAGCGGGCCTGAAAGAGCTGGAGGATTGCTGCGCCTGCCCGCGCAACTGTCATGTGAACCGCCTCCAGAATGAGGCGCTGGTCTGTCATACCGGCCGATACGCTAAGGTGTCGAGCGCCTTCGCGCACTTTGGCGAGGAGGATTGCCTTCGGGGCTGGAATGGCTCCGGCACGATATTCTTCTCCCTCTGCAACCTCCGCTGCGTGTTTTGCCAGAACTGGGACATCAGCCAGGAATCGGTGGGCGAGGAATGCACACCTAAAAAGGTCGCCGACCTCATGCTGGCGCTGCAGGCGCATGGTTGCCACAACATCAACTTTGTCACTCCCGAGCATGTGGTCCCACAGGTAATCGAGGCCATCGCTGCGGCGGTGCCGCGGGGACTTAAGCTCCCGATTGTCTATAACACCAGTGCCTACGATTCCGTGGAGTCGCTGAAATTGCTAGACGGCATCGTCGACATCTACATGCCGGATTTCAAGTTCTGGACTTATGAGAGCGCGCGCCGTTATGTCAAGGCGAAGGACTATCCCGAGCGGGCGCGGGAAGCGATTGCGGAAATGCACCGGCAAGTCGGAGTGCTCAAATTCAGCCGCGATGGCCTGGCTAAGCGCGGCGTACTGGTGCGTCACCTGGTGATGCCCGGGCAGACAGACGAGGTGGCGGCGATCTGCCGCTGGCTGGCGGAAGAACTGTCCCCGGACACCTATATCAATCTCATGGGCCAGTATCGCCCTGAATTTCAGGTGGGCGCGCCGGGCAAGGACGGCAGGATCCAGTACAGGGAGATTAACCGTCGGCCAACGGATATGGAAATGACCCGCGCCTATGATGTTGCGCGCGCGGCAGGTCTGTGGCGCTTCGACGAGCGTTGGGCGGGGGTATAAGAGGTCACGTTGTAAGATTTCTGCATGAAACGCGGACCTCGCGCGGTGGAAAAGTTACACTGAGCCCATTTTTTCCGCAGCTACTGGCAAGCTGGCGCGCCGAATCAAAAATCTAGCGGGTCCACATCCAAAGCCCAGCGCACTTTTTTGCCCGCTTTTTCCGTGAGCTTGGGATACCAGTCATTCAAGAATGCCTGAAGTTTTTTGCGTGAAGCGCCCTGTACCAGCAATTGCCCGCGCTCGCGGCCGGCAAGCCGCGGCATATGCGCGGGCACCGGATCGTAAACGGTTACTTCATGATCGACGCGTGAAGCAACCTTTGCGGCGTCTGCAAGGAAGTTCATCACCGTGCTGGAACGTGTTGCTTCGGCGCGAAGAAGTGCCTGATGCATGAAAGGCGGCAAACCGGCGTGTCTGCGTTCTGCAAGCAGGGTTTCCGCAAAGGCACTGTAATCATTCCGGCGTAACGCTTCAAACAGCGGGTGATCGGAGAATTGCGTTTGAATCAATACCTCACCGGGGATATCGGCGCGGCCCGCACGTCCTGCCACCTGCATGAGCTGCGCAAACAGCCGTTCCGAGGCGCGGAAGTCCGTGCTGTACAGGGAACTGTCCGCATTCAAGATCCCAACAAGGGAAAGATTCGGGAAATCGTGACCTTTGGACAGGATTTGCGTTCCTACCAGAATATCCACTTGCTGCTCCTGAATGCTTTTCAGCATTCCAGGCCACATCGCCTTGCGGCGCGTGGTATCGCGGTCAATGCGCAAGATGCGCGCGCTCGGAAACAAATCCGACAGAGCGCTTTCCACGCGTTGTGTACCCTGCCCCAACGGAATTAGGTCGACGTTGCCGCAATTCGGGCACGCGGAAGGCACGCATTCTTCATGCCCACAGTGGTGGCAGCGCAGTTGTTTTTCGCGCAAATGCAGAACCAGGCGGCTCGAGCAGCGCGAGCAGCCGGAGATCCAGGCACAAGCGCAGCACATGAGTACGGGAGCGTAACCTCTCCGATTGATAAAAATCAGGCTTTGCTCGCGCCGCTGCAATCTTTCCTTAAGCGCTGCGATCAGAGTCTCGGACAGACCTTCGTTAAGCTTGGCGCGGCGAATGTCAATACAGCGCAGGGGAGGAAGCGCGGCATTTTCCGGCGCGCGCCGACTAAGAATTGCCATGTTGTAGCGCCCCGAAAGCGCATGCTGGTAACTTTCGAGGGAAGGTGTGGCAGAACCCAGAATTACCGGCACGTTGGCCTGCTTGGCGCTATAGACCGCAACATCCCGTGCCGAGTAACGCAATCCTTCTTGTTGCTTAAATGAAGCATCGTGCTCTTCATCCACAATAATAACTCCGAGATTGGGAATGGGCGTGAATACGGCGAGGCGTGTGCCGAGAATTATTTGCGCCTGGCCGGATTGTGCAAGCAACCAGTTTTCCAGGCGCGCGCCTTCGTTCAAGCCGCTATGCAGGCACACTACGCGGCATTGCGGAAAACGCATTTTTAGCAGCGCCTCAAGCTGCGGCGAAAGATTGATTTCCGGTACCAGAAACAAAGCCTGTTTTCCCTTCACTAGCGCTTGCGAGATCAGGCTCATATAGATTTCGGTTTTTCCGCTGCCGGTGACACCGAACAGCAACCAGCAAGCGAATTCGCCCATGCGGATCGGACGCAATACTTGTTCCTGTTCTGCATTAAGTTCGGGTGCCGGTATTGCTCGCGATTCGCTAATTGCGGGGGGCGCGGTCTCCTGCACCCAGCCTAATTCCGTGAATTCGTTCAGCGATTTTTGCGCGCTTGCGGCAATTTTGCGCGCCTCATGTATTTCCAAGGCGCCTTCGGTCTTGAGCCGTTCAAGGAGTTTGCGCCTTAATACGTTTATCGCCGGAATGGTCGAGAGATCAACCCTGCGCCCCGTTTCTGTAAGATCGAACCAACGGTTGGCGTTCTGAGTGATTGGTTTGTTGCGGCGCAGCCGGGACGGCAGCGCGTTCATGACCACTTGCCCCAAAGGATGGTGGTAGTAATCGCTGCAAAACCTAAATAGGGCGAGCGTTTTGGCAGGGATCGCAGGAATATCCTGAAATACAAACGAGACGGGTTTAATGCGTTGCGGAGAGATGCTCGGTTGATTCGCGATCTCCATCACCATCCCCACTATTTGTCTTTTACCAAACGGAACCAAAACGCGCTTGCCGATACACTCGCGACCCAAACTGGGCGCGGCGTAATCGAACAAGCATGCGACCGGTACATCGAGCGCGACGCGTGCGATAGTCATGCAAAGCTAAAAGGATGAAACTTCTGCCCGGGTGGAATATGTAGAAAGAATTCTATCGCACTGGGCCAGAGCGCTCAGGTAAAAATTATTTTATTCACAGATTCGGTGGACAACCCTGTGAGTAAAAATTTGCGAATGCGCATGACGCCTGTCGAAATAACGAATTTGCTGCTTAGCTGAAAATTTAAGCAGCGCAAAACGGGCAAAATTTATTAAGTTGTTAGAATTGGAACCGATCATTCTCGGCTACATGGATTTTGTTTAGCGTGACGTTAGGCTCATGTGCATAAAAGATAAACGAAAGCGGTGACTTACTTTGGGCGAGATTCTCTTTCGCGCTTGTTTCAGTGGCGGCTTCGGCTCAAGTCATGTACTGCATCCACCATTACCGCGACATGCTCAGGAGGCGTAGTTTGCATCACGCCGTGTCCAAGATTGAAAACATGACCGTTGCCCGAGCCGAAGCTCTGCAGTATCTTTTCCACTTCCTTGACGATGACCTCCGGCGGCGAGAGTAACACCGCAGGATCGAGATTTCCTTGCAGTGCGACTTTGTGGCCCGCGCGTTTGCGGGCGCTGCCGATGTCAGTGCGCCAATCCAGGCCAATTGCGTCGCAACCGGTGGCCGCGATATTTTCCAGGTAGTCCCCACCGCCTTTTGTGAAAACAATGTTGGGTACTCGGGATCCAGCATATTCGTGGATCAGGCTACTCAATATTTGCTCGATATAATGCAATGAGAACTCCTGATATGCAGCGCTCGAAAGAATTCCACCCCAAGTATCGAAAATCATCGCGACGTTCGCCCCCGATTCGATCTGTGCATTGAGGTAAGCGGTTACCGCGCGGGCGTTAATTGCCAGCACCCGGTGCATGAGATCGGGTCGGCGGTAAAGCATGCTTTTGACCTGTAAAAAATCGGAGCTTGCCGCACCTTCGATCATGTAGCAGGCCAGCGTAAACGGGCTACCCGAGAAACCGATCAGCGGCAAATCATAGTTCAAAGCCTTGTTAATTTGGCTCACTGCGTCCATGACATAACGTAAATTCGATTCGGGATCCGGCACTTGCAGTTTTTCTATATCCCGCTCATCGCGTAGCGGCTTGGCGAATTTCGGTCCCTGGTTTTCCGCAAAATGAAGTCCAAGTCCCATGGCGTCAGGTATGGTAAGAATATCTGAAAACAGGATTGCAGCATCCAATTTAAAGCGCGCAAGCGGTTGCATAGTAATCTCGGTGGCCAGATCCGGGTTTCTGCACAAAGCAATAAAATCTCCGGCCTGTTGACGAATTTGGTTATATTCGGGCAGGTAGCGTCCAGCCTGCCGCATAACCCAGACCGGCGTGTAGGGCGTAGGCTGACGCAGCAGCGCCCGCAGCACGGTGTCATTCTTCAGTTTAGACATTCATGAGATTTAAAGGGTGTAGGCAACAAGAACTCAGGAAAATTCGTCACGTCCCACCCTTCACGATAAGGTCAACGGGGCAGGTCTGACGAGCCTACCAGGAATTCATCCACCGCGCGCGCTGCCTGACGGCCTTCGCGAATCGCCCATACCACTAGTGATTGGCCGCGGCGCATGTCGCCCGCGGAAAACACTTTGGGAATCGAAGTCTGGTAACGGTTGGTATCGGCCTTGACGTTCCCGCGCGTGTCAAATTCGACGCCCAATTGGTCAAGCATGCCTTCATGAACGGGGTGAAGATAGCCCATTGCGAGTAATACCAGGTCAGCTTTGATTTCAAATTCTGTGCCGGATATTTCCTGCATTTTGCCCTCTCTCCATTCCAGCCGCACAGCATGCAAGGTTTTGACATGTCCGTTTATGCCTGAAAAGCGGCGTGTCGCAATGCTGAAGTCGCGATAGCAGCCTTCCTCGTGCGAAGAAGAAGTACGCAGTTTCATCGGCCAATCGGGCCAAGTCAACGGCTTGTTTTCCTCAAGTGGTGGCTGAGGCAGGAGCTCGAAATTGGTCACCGTGGTCGCTCCCTGGCGTATTGACGTGCCGATGCAGTCGGAACCCGTATCGCCCCCGCCGATCACCACCACATGCTTGCCTTTGGCGGAAAGTTGGCCGGTAACCTTGTCTCCGGCATTTACCTTGTTTTGCTGCGGCAGGAACTCCATCGCAAAATAAATGCCTTGCAATTCCCTTCCCGGCACTGGCAGATCGCGGGGATGTTCTGAGCCGCCCGTTAAAACCACTGCGTCAAATTCACCGAGTAATGTTTTTGCAGGGACGTTCACGCCTACGTGTTGGTTCACGAGGAATTCCACGCCCTCCGCGCGCATTTGCTCCACGCGCCTATCAATATGGTGCTTTTCCATCTTGAAATCGGGGATGCCATAGCGTAGAAGTCCACCGATACGGTCGTTCTTTTCGAACAGCACAACGTCGTGGCCCGCGCGTGCCAATTGTTGCGAGCAGGCCATTCCGGCGGGCCCGGATCCGACTACTGCAACCCGCTTGCCGGTTTTGCGCGCGGAAATCTGCGGCGCCACCCAGCCCATTTCCCATCCTCTGTCGATTATCGTGTGCTCGATCGATTTGATGGTTACCGGATCGTCGTTGATATTAAGCGTGCACGCTGCCTCGCAGGGAGCGGGGCAAATGCGTCCGGTGAACTCGGGAAAGTTGTTAGTCGAATGCAGAACGTCCAGCGCCTCGCGCCAGTTCTGGCGGTAAACCAGATCGTTCCAGTCGGGAATGATATTGTTGATGGGACAGCCGGTCTGACAGAAAGGAATGCCGCAGTCCATGCAGCGTGCACCCTGCTTTGCCATTTCGGTATCGGACAGCGGCAGGTAAAACTCGCGGAAGCTGCGCACCCGTTCCTCCACCGGGAGGGCGGGCAGATCGTGCCGCGCGATCTCCATGAACCCGGTGATTTTACCCATGCTGCGCGATTTCAACCTTGGGTTGTGCTCGCTCCTGAGCTGCCGCCATTTCTTTCAGGGCGCGCCGATACTCGGTCGGCATGACCTTGACGAACTTGGGCAGATATTTTCCCCAGTGTTCGAGGATCGTCTTGGCACGCTGGCTGCCCGTGTAATGCAGATGTTTTTGAATCAGAACACGGAGTAACCGTTCATCCGACTGCCCAAGCTGTTTTACGTTGACACGGCCATGGGTTTCCAGATTTCCCCCGCCAAGTTCCTCCATAGCCTGCGCTTCTTCGGGCACGGCTTCGAGTTCCACCATCGCCAGATTGCAGCGGCGCTCGAAGTCACCCTCTTCATCGAGTACGTAAGCGGAGCCACCGCTCATGCCAGCGGCAAAGTTGCGGCCTGTGTAACCGAGTATCACCACAGTGCCGCCTGTCATGTATTCGCAACCGTGGTCGCCCACTCCTTCCACAACCGCAATGGCACCTGAATTGCGCACCGCGAAACGCTCGCCGGCAACACCGCGGAAGTAACATTCTCCAGATATCGCTCCGTACAGCACTACGTTGCCAACGATGATGTTATTCTCAGGCACGATTGGGCAGTCAGCCGGAGGATAAATGACCAGGCGTCCCCCCGACAGCCCTTTACCTACGTAGTCGTTGCCTTCACCGACGAGTTCCAAGGTTACCCCATGGGCTAGGAATGCGCCTAAGCTCTGGCCGGCAGTACCTCTAAGCTTGATGTAAATCGTGTCATCAGGCAGGCCTTCGTAACCAAAACGCTTGGCAACTTCTCCGGACAGCATTGCGCCGACCACCCGGTTCGTGTTGCGGATAGGACTTTCAATTGCCACCGGCTGTCGGCGCTCGAGCGCGGCCTTGGCTTCGGCAATTAGCTTATGGTCGAGCGCTTTTTCCAATCCGTGATTTTGCTTTTCGCAATGGTATCTCGCAACATCCGCGGGCACATCGGGCCGGTGGAAAATTTTCGTGAAATCTAAGCCCCTGGCTTTCCAGTGGTCGACTGCCTTCTTGGTATCCAGCATGTCGGAGCGGCCGATCATCTCATTGAAGGTTCGGAAACCCATTTTCGCCATGTACTCGCGCACCTCTTCCGCGACGAAGAAGAAATAATTGACCACATGCTCGGGTTGGCCGGTGAATTTCTTGCGCAGCTCGGGGTCCTGAGTGGCAACTCCCACCGGGCAGGTATTGAGGTGGCATTTGCGCATCATGATGCAGCCTTCTACAACCAGGGGCGCTGTAGAAAAGCCGAACTCGTCCGCCCCGAGCAATGCGCCAACGACGACATCACGACCGGTCTTCATTTGGCCGTCGGCCTGCACGGTAATTCGGCCGCGCAGGCGGTTGAGCACGAGCGTTTGTTGCGTCTCGGCCAGCCCCAATTCCCAAGGTGTTCCGGCGTGCTTGATCGAGCTCCATGGAGACGCGCCGGTGCCACCATCGTGGCCGGCAATGGTCACGTAATCGGATTTAGCCTTGCATACTCCAGCGGCAACCGTTCCTACTCCCACCTCCGACACCAGTTTGACGCTCACGCTGGCATTGGGATTGGCGTTTTTCAGATCGTGGATAAGCTGCGCGATATCTTCGATTGAATAAATATCATGATGCGGCGGCGGCGAAATTAATCCCACGCCCGGCACGGTGTGTCGCACTTGAGCAATGTAAGCGCTTACTTTATGACCGGGCAGTTGCCCACCTTCGCCGGGTTTCGCGCCTTGGGCAATTTTAATCTGCAATTGGTCGGCGTTAACCAAGTACTCAGTAGTCACGCCGAAACGGCCGGAAGCAACCTGTTTAATTGCCGAGCGCATCGAATCGCCGGCTTTAACCGGAATATCCACTAGCACGCCTTGTACATAATCCGCGAGCATTCCATCAGCCTCGATTTTCTTGTAACGCTGCGGATCTTCACCGCCTTCACCGGTATTGGATTTGCCCTTAATGCGGTTCATGGCGATGGCCAGCGTGGTATGCGCTTCCTGCGAAATCGAGCCCAGCGACATGGCGCCTGTTGAGAAGCGCTTAACTATTTCCTTGGCCGGTTCGACATGATCGATGGGGACCGGATTGGAGGATTCCTTGATCTCAAACAGGCCGCGCAGCGTCATGAGGTGTTTGCTTTGCTCGTTGATGAGCTTGGCATATTCCTTGTAGGTCCTGGAATTGTTGGCACGGGCCGCATGTTGGAGTTTCGCGATGGATTCCGGTGTCCACATGTGTTCCTCGCCGCGCACCCGGTAGGCATACTCGCCACCCGGATCGAGCGCATTGCGAAACAGAGGATGATCGCTAAACGCGAGTTTGTGCATCCGCACCGTTTCTTCAGCCACTTCACGAATTCCGATGCCCTCCACCTGGCTTGCAGTGCCAGCGAAATACTTTTGTACGAAAGCGGTATTCAGCCCTACCGCCTCGAAGATCTGCGCGCCGCAGTAGGACTGGTAGGTAGAGATGCCCATCTTGGACATCACCTTAAGCAGGCCCTTGTTAATTGCCTTGGTATAACGCTTGACCACTTCCTTATAGTTCAAATCCTTTGGAGCGAAATCTCCGAGGTGTGCGAGCGTTTCGTAGGCGAGATAAGGATGGATCGCTTCGGCTCCGTAGCCCGCGAGCAAGGCATAGTGGTGGACTTCGCGCACTGAGCCGGTTTCGATCACCAAGCCGGTGCTGGTGCGCAGCCCCTTTCTAACCAAATGGTGATGCACTGCTGAAGTGGCGAGTAGCGCCGGGATCGCAATCAAGTCGGGTCCGATGTCCCGGTCGCTCAGTACGAGGATGTTGCAGCCCTCGCGCACGGCCTTTTCCGCTTTGTCACACAGGGCATCAAGCGCCTTCTCCATTCCCGCCGCCGCATTAGAGAGCGGATAACAAATGGAAAAAGCGCAGGAGCGGAATGCGCCATTAGTTAGTTCGGCAATGCGCAGAATTTTGCCCATATCCTCGGCCGCAAGCACTGGTTGTTTGGCCTCCAGCCGCACTGGCGGTGTGGCGACATCAATTCCCAGGAGATTTGGACGGGGACCGATGAACGATACCAGCGACATTACCGATTCTTCGCGGATAGAATCTATCGGCGGGTTGGTCACCTGCGCGAACATTTGTTTGAAATAGTGGTAAAGCGGCTTGGGCCGGTCGGAGAGTACCGCCAGTGGCGAATCATTGCCCATTGACCCTACTGCTTCCTCGCCCACTGCCGCCATCGGAGCGAGAATGAATTTCAAATCTTCTTGGGTGTAGCCAAACGCCTGCTGACGGTCCAGCACTGAGGCCTTGGGTTCGATTTGGTCTTTTGGCCCGGGCAGTTCGTCCAGAGCTACTTTGGATTGATTTATCCATTCACGATAGGGTTTGGCGCCGGACAACTGCAACTTAAGCTCGGCATCGTCTATGATGCGCCCGGCTTCAAGGTCAATCAAAAACGTCTTGCCGGGCTGCAGCCGCCATTTCTTGACGATTTTGTGCTGTGGTACGTCGAGCACGCCCATTTCCGAGGCCATGACAACGATGTCGTCATCGGTGATCAGGTAGCGCGCAGGGCGTAAGCCGTTACGGTCAAGTGTTGCGCCAATCTGCCGACCATCAGTGAAAGCCACCGCCGCCGGGCCGTCCCAAGGCTCCATTAGTGCCGCGTGATATTCATAAAATGCGCGGCGACTTTCGTCCATTAAAGGGTTGCCTGACCAGGCTTCGGGAATGAGCAGCATCATGGCGTGCGCCAGCGAGTATCCGCCGGCAACCAGAAGCTCCAGGGCGTTGTCGAAACACGCAGTGTCCGATTGACCTTCGATAATCAGTGGCCACAGCTTTTCAAGGTCCTTGCCAAGCAAAGGCGACTGCATCGCTTGGCGCCGCGCTGCCATCCAATTAATGTTTCCACGCAGAGTGTTGATTTCGCCATTGTGGGCGACCATGCGGAACGGGTGCGCCAACTCCCAGGTAGGAAACGTGTTGGTGGAGAAGCGCTGGTGAACAAGGGCGAGTGCCGAAACTAGGCGCTCGTCCCGAAGGTCCCGGTAATAACTGCCTACTTGGTGTGCAAGCAGCATGCCTTTGTAGACCAAGGTGCGGCTTGACAACGATGGGATGTAGAACATTTTTCCATCAATGAGATTGAGCGCCCGCACTGCATGTTCGATGCGCTTGCGAATCACGAATAATTTGCGCTCGAAACCTTCTTGGTCGTGGCAAGTGACGCCGCGTTTCACGAATACCTGGCGAACCAGCGGCTCTTGCAGCTTGGCGTCTTCACTGATGCCTTGATTGTTGGTGGGCACATCCCGCCAGCCGAGTACCGACTGGCCTTCCTCGGCAATCATTTGCTCGATCACACGCTCGCACGCGGCGCGGCTTTCGGGGACACGTGGCAGGAAAACCATTCCTACGCCATAAGATCCTGGCGCGGGCAGCGAAAATCCAATTGTTTTGCAAACCGATCTCAGAAAAGCATCGGGAGTCTGGATCAAAATCCCTGCGCCGTCACCCAGCAGCGGATCCCAGCCGGTGGCACCACGGTGTGTGAGGTTGTTGAGGATCTGCAAGCCTTGCTCAATAATCGCGTGGCTTTTATTGCCCTTAATATGAGCAATAAAGCCCACTCCGCACGCATCATGTTCGCGGGTTGGATCATACAGACCCTGTTTTGCAGGCGGTAGACTCACTGTTTACTCTCGTGAATATGCAATCAGGACGACTAGCGGAGCAAAGATTTTGATCAAGTGTCCTATGCTCTCGCGAAACCGAAAATAACTGCGAGAGCATTTAAGTCTACAACTTTCAATAGCCTACTTCAACTTGAATGCGGCAAGGGTGGCAATCTGTGGAAGTATGGGCTACTTGCTGCCCTTGAAAGCCTGGACTGAGAATGGAGCAATATGGATTACGACCACAATTCTTCCACGGCGAACAGTCGCCGGTGCTCGCGTATAGCATAGCGATCAGTCATGCCCGCTATGTAATCGGAAATAGTCCTGGCCTTGTCGTAGCGAGCTTTTTCCTGAAATTGCGGGGGGAGCAGCTTGACGTCCTCCATGAACGCGTCAAACAGACTGGAAATGATGCGTTTTGCCTTGCAGCTCATGCGCGCTACGCGGTAATGCTCGTACAACCTTAGTCGCAGGAACTGTTTCAATTGCTGCTGCTCTTCGCGGATACCCGGGCTAAAGGCAATCACCGGCTCCGCCGTGCGCACCGCGTTGGGATTTTTCGGCGAGAGCAGCGTGATATTTTTCATGCTCTGACGGGTAACATCAGAAACCAGAGTATTGATCATGTGCCTTATAGTCTCATGGATCAAGCGGCGCTCCAAAATGGTTGGATACTGTTTCTTCACCGCCTGCAAATGGCGCCTGAAAATTCCGACCTCAAGAATTTGGTCGAGACTGATCAAACCTGAACGTAGACCATCATCGACGTCGTGGTTGTTATAGGCGATTTCGTCTGACAGATTACACAACTGGGCTTCCAAAGAGGGCTGCTGCTTGCGCAAGAATCGTTCGCCCAGCTCGCCCAAATCCTTGGCATTTTTGCGCGAGCAATGCTTGAGTATGCCTTCGCGCGTTTCAAAGCACAAATTCAGACCGTCAAATGCCGCGTAGCGTTCCTCGAGCACATCGACTACGCGCAGCGATTGCAAGTTGTGCTCAAAGCCGCCGTGATTTTTCATGCATGAATTCAGGGCGTCTTGCCCTGCATGGCCGAAAGGCGTGTGTCCCAGATCATGCGCCAGTGCGATTGCTTCCACTAGGTCTTCATTGAGCCGCAACCCTCGGGCGATGGAGCGCGCAATTTGTGCTACTTCTAAGCTGTGGGTGAGCCGAGTCCGAAACAGATCGCCTTCATGGTTGACGAATACCTGAGTTTTGTATTCGAGGCGGCGGAATGCCGTGGAATGAATGATTCGGTCTCTATCGCGCTGGAATTCGCTTCGTCCTTGGGGCGCTGCTTCCTGATAGCGCCTGCCACGGGAATGTTCAGGGTGAATGGCGTAGACCGCCAATTCAGGCATTTGCGGCGGCCCCGCTGAGAGTGGCCGTGAGCACTTCTTCCGGCACATCCGCGGTTATGAAGGCTTCACCGATTTTTCTAAGCAGTATAAAGCGGATTCTCCCGCGCTCTACTTTTTTGTCCAGGCTCATCAGCTGCAGGTAGCGTTTTGCACCAAAATCAGGTGCCGAAATCGGCAGCCTTGCCCTGCGGTAGATACTTGTTATGCGTTGGACCTCGGCTTCGCTGATCAACCCCATGCGCCGCGACAACTGCGCTGCCAGCAAGGTGCCTACAGCGATTGCCTCGCCATGCAGCCAAGTTCCATAACCCTCGCCGGTTTCGATCGCATGTCCGAACGTATGCCCGAGATTCAACAGCGCGCGCACCCCACTTTCACGTTCATCCGCAGCTACCACCGCGACCTTGTTTTCGCACGAACGTCTTATGGCGTATACGAGTGCCGCGGTGTCGTGCTTTAGAAGCATTTCGACGTTGCAGTCCAGCCAGTCGAAAAATGCCTCGTCTCGGATCAACCCATATTTAATGACCTCGGCAAGTCCTGAGCTGAACTCACGCTGTGGAAGAGTGTTCAGGGTGGCGGTGTCCGCCAGCACCAGTTTAGGCTGATAGAAAGCGCCAATCATGTTTTTCCCTTGCGGGTGATTGATGGCGGTTTTTCCACCGATAGAGGAATCGACCTGGGCGAGCAAAGTGGTGGGAATCTGGATGTAAGGAACTCCGCGCATGTAAACTGCTGCAGCAAAACCGGCCAAATCACCTATGACCCCGCCGCCCATGGCGATCAAAGCCGTTTTCCGTTCGCAGTGGTGAGACAGCAGCGTGTCGAAAATCGAGTTCAACGTTTCCCAGTTTTTGAACTTTTCGCCATCAGGCAGCACCACCTGAACCACCTCCACCCCTTGTTTGTCAAGTACTGCAGTCAGCGAGTCCAAATAAAGTTCCGCTACCGTAGTATTCGTGACAACCGCTGCTTTCTTTTGCTCCAAACCGGGCAGCAGTAATTCGGGGCGACCTAAAAGCCCATCACCGATGTAAATCGGATAGCTGCGTTCACCGAGATCTACTTTTAAAGTTTCCATAGATTAGGATTCAGGTCGCGCGTTTCGCACGCACGCTAAAGCTGCGCCAGTTTCTGCTCAATCTGTCGTGCCAGAACGCGCACGTTCTGTCTGCTGGTGTCAATAACGACGTGCGCTACTTCTCGGTACAGAGGGTCGCGCTCCGCATACAATTCCGTGAGCTTAGCGAGAGGATCCGCGGTTTGCAAAAGCGGACGATTCTTGTCGTAACGCGTGCGTTGCAGCAAATCAGATGCGACAGCCCGTAAATAAATTACCGTGCCGTTTTTTGCGAGAATGTCGCGGTTTGCCTTGCTTAGAACAATTCCGCCGCCGGTAGCCAGTACTATATTATTGTGCTTTGCGAGCTCTTGCAAAATAGCGTGCTCGCGGGCGCGGAAGCCTGCCTCGCCTTCAATCTCGAAAATTACCGGGATATTGACTCCAGTGCGGCGCTCAATTTCGTGATCGGTGTCGAAAAAGGATTTGTTGAATCGCTTAGCGAGCAGCTTTCCGACAGTGGTTTTTCCTGCCCCCATTAGCCCCACCAGGAATATGTTGCTGGGAAAAGAGCTCGGTGCGCCGCTCTTAAAGCGATCTTGGCCGCCACTTGCCATAGGCGGAAATTGTAGCCGAATTCTGGTGCGGGACGTAGAGTCTGCGTAAGTAATTTGCCGCGCAGGCGGCCGTCAAGCGATCCGCCTGTAAGGTGCCCTAACGCACCGTCAGAACATCCTTGAGGATCTTAGGTGTGATGAATATCAGTAGTTCAGACCGGTTGTCTTGGGTGGCGGTACTTCTGAACAGCACGCCCAAAAAAGGTATGTCTCCTAGAAGAGGGATCTTATTTATGGTGGTCTGCTGGTTCTGAATGTAGATCCCGCCCACCACTACCGTACCGCCGTTCTCAACCAGCGCTTGAGTTTGAATGGCTTGGGTGTTGATCGCCGGCCCATTGGTGGTGTTTTGGCCAACAGAGTCGTTGTGGACATCAAGGCCCATGATAACGTTATCGTCGGGCGTAATCTGCGGTTTAACTTTGAGGCTCAGTACTGCATTCTGGAAGGCGACCGCGGTCGCACCGCTCGAGGTCGCCTGCTGATAAGGTATCTGGGTTCCCTGCGAAATCGTCGCTTCCACCTGGTCGGCGGTTACCACTTTCGGACTGGAAATGATTTTTCCTTTTGCGTCAGCTTCAAGCGCACTCAATTCGAGGTTGAGAAAGCGGGTCATTGCATTGTTGAAAATCGTCACGGCGAGCGCTCCCGGCTGCGCACCAGAAATGCCGGTTGCCGGCAGATTGACGTTTAGTGCGCCAGGAATATTGATGGTGGTTGCATTGGCTTGCCCGGCATTGCTGGCGGTGGTCCCCACTTCACCACCGAGTCCAGTATTTAGCCCACCGGGCCCCTTAAACGCTCCCGCAGGAGTCTGCGTTTGATAGCCGAATTTCACCCCGAGATTCTTACTGAAGTTATCCGTTGCGGTAACAATCCGCGATTCAATCAATACTTGCCGTACCGCCACGTCGATCTTCTTTATAAGGCTGCGCACTTCTTCGAGCTTGGCCGCAGTATCCTGCACAAAAAGCGTGTTGGTGCGCGCATCGCCCACCACGCTTCCGCGCTTTGACAAAATTCTCTGCTGGGGATCGGTCAGCAACTTTTGCACCGCATCGGTCTTTTGATAGTTCAGCTGAAAGCTCTCAGTATGGAGTGGTTCAAGATCGGAGATTTGCTGGCGCGATTCAAGTAGCAGTTTCTCTCTTGTCGCCAGTTCATCGCGAGGAGCAATCCATACCACGTTGCCGGTCTTGCGCATATCCAGCCCCTTGGCTTGCAAAATGATGTCCAGCGCTTGGTCCCATGGCACATCTTTCAGGCGTAGCGTCAAGTTGCCGGTAACGGTATCGCTAGTAACTATATTGAGGCCAGTGAAATCAGCGATAACCTGCAGTACCGCGCGTACTTCAACATTCTGGAAATTTAACGACAGCTTTTCGCCGGTGTAACCGGCCTGCACCAGCTTGCTGGGTTCTTCCACGACCTGTTTTAATTCCAAGGTAAAGCGATTATCTGTCTGGTACGCTGATTGTTGCCACAGCCCTTGCGGCTGCACCACAATGCGTACATTTTCGCCAGCGCTGAAAGCGTCTATCGTTTGTACTGGGGTTGCAAAGTCAACGACATCGAGCCGACGTTCGAGGTTGCTTGGCAGCGAGGTCTGGATAAAATCAATAACGATATTTTTCCCCTGTTGCCGCAAGTCTATACCGGTCGAGCTATCGGAGAGATCAATTATTACACGGCCCTCGCCGTTTGGTCCGCGGCGGAAGTCGACATCGCGCACGGTATGCTTAGTCATGCTGGGTTTGGCTTCTGCAAAACGCGTAGTAACCGGAGCGACAGTTGTGCCAGCCGCAAGGGCTTGGAGTGTTACAACCAGATCTTTCCCCTCAATTTTCGTGTCGTAACCGAAAGCCTGCGTCAAGTTCATGACCAGCCGGGTGCGCCGTCCCGCCTGCACGACGTTGATGCTGCGTAATCCGGATTTTTCGAATTCTTGGGTATTTGTGCCGAGTGCGTTCGCGGTATCAGGAAAGTCAAAAGCAATCCTCGGCGGGTTATTGATGCTAAATCCGGCAGGGGGATTCGCAAGCGCCTGATTCAAAGTGATTCTGACTGCCACTGAGCCGCCTTGCAAGGCGGTAACATTGATTGCTTCAATGCTGTTCTGTGCCGGACTCTCGCTGCCGCTTGCGCCCGGCGCAGGGTCAGCAGCATAACTGGAGCAACACAGCATAATTCCCAAAGCAAGGCATAACCAGCGGTTAAATAGAACGACTAAATTAATCATTTTTTGCTCCCCTGTTCATCCAACAACTGCAAGCTGCTTTCCCGCTCAGTCCAGTCGCCAATACTATCCTGAATAAGTTCCTTGAGCTTCAATGAGGATTCGGATACCGCAGTCACAAGTCCAAAGTTTTGACCCATATAGTTGCCGGTTGTAACCCGGAAGAGATTATTGTCTGGAGATTTGATCAATGCATAGATGACCTTGCCTCGCTCCAAGGTCCCGACCATTCTCAGGTTTTCTAGAGGATACGCTTCAAGCGCTTCCTTGCGACGGTTCAGATCCGGCTGCAATTTGCTGGCCCCCGCGCCTCTTACGGCCTCGATCTTTCGCGGTTTGAACGGATCGGGAAGATCGAATGCACTGTAGATAAAAGGCTCGTACGGCTTTACTTCCGGCAGGGGCGCGACGGGCGTTCTCGGACCCTTTTCTGATTCCTTGACGAAATCCTTAAGATCTTGGAATTCTTCGCTACACGCTGTCATCAGGAGACCCAGAAATAAAATAAAAACGATGCGTTTCATTGTCTCTTCGCCTTTGCGGCCTGTTTCTGTTTGGCAATCTCATCTTCATCGAGGTAGCGGTAGGTTTTAGCAACCGCATCCATTGCCAATTCACCTTCTTTGACTGGATTGATGTTGATATCACTCAAAGTCACGATGCGTGGCATTTTGGCAATATCGCTTGCGAATGCGCCGAGTTCGTGGTAGTTGCCAGTAATGCGTATGTGAATCGGCAGTTCCGCGTAGAATTCCATTACTGTTTCATGGGCGTCCGGTCTGAACAATTCAAACTGCAGGCCGCGGCCCAGACCCGCTTGGTTGATATCTGTCAAAAGCGCATCCATTTCCGATTTGTTCGGTAACTGCTTGAGCAAGGTACCAAAAGACAATTCAATATCCGCGAGCTGTTTTTTGTAAATATCAAGATTAACTGCTTGCCTCTTTTTGTCGAGAAATGTCTGACGCAGTTGTTCTTCTTTATTCTGGCTCTTCTCAAGATCGTCAAGTTGGCCTTGCCAGTCAAACCAGTAGCCTGCGAATACAATGCAAACCAGAGCGATTATTAACAGCCCCAGTTTGGGCGCAACTGGCCAGTTGCCTATATTATTGGGGTCAAGCGCTTTTAAATCGTCCAGTGTCATTCTGCTTTATGCTCCGGATTTGGGGCCTGGTTTGGGCGAAGATTTAGTTTCTTGTTTTGCCCGGGCGAGGAGGAAGTTCAAATTGAATTCACTGAGCCTGCTAGTGCCTTGGACTACCGATTTGATTTCTACAAGGTTCGGAGCCTCGAACTGGGGTGTTGACTCAAGATTGCGCAACAAAGTGGAAACGCGGGCATTGGTTTGGGCATAACCGGTGAGATCGACCCTGTTCCCGGTTTCCTTAATGCCTTTCAGGTAAACTCCCTCGGGGAGCTGCCGCACAAGCTGATCAAGCAAATGGACCGTTTCCGAGCGGTTGGTTTGCAGTTCTTCAACGACTTTCTTACGCGCAAGCAGTACCTGAATCTGCTCTTTGAGCTTTTTAATTTCAGCAATTTGTGTCTCCAAAATAGCGATTTCTTTTTCGAGGTACTGGTTACGCTCCATCTGGTAGGAGATTCGGGCGCTGATGATGCCATGCACGAAAAACACGATAAGCAATCCCAAGCCGACGGTCATGCCGGCTTGAATATAAAAATGGCGTTGTCTAGCGAGACGCTTAAGTTCACGATGTGGCAGCAGGTTGATGCGGATCATTGGTCAAACCTCCGCATGGCAAGACCACAAGCGACCATTAATGCGGGCGCATCGGTACTCAACTCCCGTGGCCTTACCTTGCTGGAAAGTGCCATGTTGGCAAACGGGTTGGCAATCATTGTGTTGACCTGAGTGCGGTTCGCCACCACGTCATCTAGTCCTGGAATCATCGCGCAGCCACCCGCGAGAAGAATGTGGTGCGCCTGGCTGAACTGGGTAGAAGTAAAAAAGAATTGCAAAGCGCGCGCAACTTCCAGCGCGAGAGTATCCATGAACGGTTGCAATACGTCAGTTTGATAATTGTCGGGCAGCGACCCATCTCGTTTTGCCTTTTCCGCCTCTTCAGCGGAAAGATTAAAGCGGCGTTGGATCTCCTGTGTCAATTGATTGCCACCGAACGGTTGCTCGCGAGTATAAACCGACTGGCCATTATGAAGTACGTTGATGTTCATAATCGCGGTGCCAATATCAACTATTGCCACCACCTGATCGCGGCCGCCCTCCGGCAGCTGGGGCTCTATCAGCTCAAACGCTGTTTCTGTGGCAAAGGAATCCACGTCCATGACAATTGCCTTTAGCCCGGCTGCCTCCGCGGCCGCTACACGGTCTTCAACTTTTTCCTTGCGCGATGCCGCAATGAGGACTTCGACTTCGTCAGGACTGTTCGGTGCCGGCCCTAATACCTGAAAGTCCAGATTAACTTCATCGATGGCAAAAGGAATATACTGATTGGCTTCGGCGGCAACTTGCTGTTCCAAATCTTCTTCGCGTTGCCCACCGGGAAGAACGATTTTCTTAGTAATGACCGCAGCCGCAGGCAACGCTAATGCGACGTTTTTTATGCGCGTGCCCATGTTTCTCCAGCCGCGCCTAATGCCTTCGCTTACTGCTTCCAGATTAGAAATATTGCCGTCCACTACGGAATCCTTGGGCAACGGCTCGATGGTATAGCGCTCAACACGGTAGCCGCTTTTTCCGGCTTCAGAAAGCTCGACCATCTTTACTGCGGACGAACTCACGTCCACACCAATTAAGGGCGGTGACGGCGCTTCGAAGAAAGCGAATTTTCCTTTGGGCATATACCGGTTAGATGCAATCTATATAATTTACATTAAATGCTAGCAACAAGCCCAAACCATGTAAAGTAATTTTTTGGCAAATTTCTTTTGCAGCTTAGTGCGCCTATAATCCCCAAAATTCACGAATCTTGCCTTTAAGAAGAAAACCTTATGACGTTTGTTCGTTGGCTGGGATACTTGGTGTTCGCGGTACTTGGCGTAGGCCTGATTGGGGCGCTACTCATAGCCTTTGCCGCGATTATCGCGTATCCGAGCCTACCCTCGCTCGAAACACTGACTGATTATCGGCCAAAGGTTCCCTTGCGGGTATTTACCGCCGATGGCTATTTGATTGGTGAATTCGGCGAGGAGCGGCGCAACGTGGTCAAAATCGAATTTGTGCCGAAATTAATGCTGCAGGCGATACTTGCTGCTGAAGATGAACGCTTCTACCAGCACGGTGGTGTGGATTACGTTGGGGTGCTGCGCGCCGCTTATTCCAATTTTTCTTCGGGAGTCGCCCGCCAGGGGGCGAGTACCATAACCATGCAAGTGGCGCGCAATTTTTTCCTATCTAAGGAAAAAACACTGGCGCGGAAATTCAGCGAGGCGCTGCTTGCCCTGAAAATTGAACACAATTTGAGCAAAGACCAGATCCTCGAGTTATATATTAATCAGATTTATTTGGGACAGCGCGCGTACGGCTTTTCGGCCGCGGCGCAGACCTATTTTGGCAAACCCTTGGACAAATTGAATCTTGGGGAAATAGCTTTGCTTGCGGGATTGCCGAAAGCACCCTCACGTGATAACCCGATGGCCAATCCAAGACGCGCCAAACAACGCCAACAATACGTGCTGCGACGCATGCAAGACCTTAAGCTCATCAGTGAGGAGCAATACCAGATCGCAACTAAACAATCTTTAGTGGTGAGACCAGTGCAGCAAGAATTTGCGGTGAAAGGCGAATATGTCGCGGAAATGGTGCGCCAGGCCATGTACGATCGCTATCAAGATGAAGCCTATACACGCGGCCTCAATGTCTATACCACAGTGATTAAATCGCACCAGGACGCTGCATATGCGGCATTGCGCAAAGGCGTACTCGAATATGACAGGCGAAAAGGCTATCGTGGGCCGGAAGGATATATCGATTTGCCGAGAGATCCATCCGAGGCCGAAAATATTATCGATGATGCGCTTTCAGACGTCAGTGAAAGCGACGATCTGATCCCCGCCGTAGTTTTGGAAGCGAGCCAGAAATTAGTGAAGGCCTATGTCAAGGGTGGTGAAATTGTGGAAATCAGTGGGGAGAGCCTCAAGTTTGTGCAAAAGAATATCGGGGAACGAATTACGCCGAAACAACGTATCCGTAGGGGAACACTAATTCGGATCCAGAAGGATGAGCGAAATCGGTGGCAGATCACGCAGCTGCCGGCTGTCGAGGCTGCACTGGTGTCACTGAATCCAAGGGACGGCGCGATACGCGCGCTGGTTGGAGGTTTCGATTTCAATTACAACAAATTTAATCATGTCACACAGGCGTTTCGTCAGCCAGGCTCGAGTTTCAAGCCATTTATTTATTCGGCTGCGCTGGAGAAAGGGTTTACGCCGGCTACGGTCATCAACGACGCCCCACTAGTGGTGGATCCTTCTCAAACGGGCAACCAGGACTGGGAACCCAAAAACTTCGAAGACGAATACTCCGGTCCGATCCGGTTTCGTACCGCCTTAGCTCGATCCAAAAACCTTGTTTCGGTACGCATATTGCAGGCCATTACTCCACAATATGCCCAGGACTACATTACCCGTTTTGGTTTCGATCCGTCGCGACATCCCCCTTATCTGACAATGGCGTTAGGCGCGGGCACCGCCACCGCGTTGCAGATGGTGGCTGGATATGCAGTATTCGCCAACGGTGGGTATCAAATTTCCCCCTATTACATCGAGCGCATTGAGGACGAACGCGGCAATGTGCTGGCACAGGCCAAACCGCAACGCCCGGGAGAAGGTGCACAGCGGGTGATCGATGCTCGAAATGCCTTTATCATGACCACGCTGATGCAAGATGTGATCAGCAAGGGAACTGGGGTACGAGCGACCGAACTTAAACGAAAGGATTTAGCTGGTAAAACGGGTACCACCAATGAAAACGTTGATGCCTGGTTTGCGGGCTATCAACCTAACTTAGTGGCAGTAGCTTGGATAGGCTTTGATCAGCCCGTTACTCTTGGGGAGCATGAAACCGGCGCGGTGGCAGCGTTGCCGATCTGGATGGATTATATGCGAAAGGTGCTTACAGGCGTGCCGGAAACAAGCTACTCGGCTCCTGAAGGTGTAATTACCGCGAAAATTAACCCTGATACCGGTTTGCTGGACCCGACGAACCAGAATGGCATCATTGAGTATTTTTATCAGGAGAATCTACCCCCGGAGCAGCAAAACGGCTTCGGTGGATCTTCTGTCAATACCGGCCGACCAGCCGAAGAAATCAAGAATCAGCTATTTTAAAAGGCAGAAGCGATGCCGAGAATTCTTGGTCCTAGGCGACAGCAACTGCGTCAACATATCGCTCATCAAGCGGCACGGTTAATGGCTGAGGATGGGATAGTCGATTTTGCTTTGGCAAAACGTAAGGCGGCCCGTCAAGCCGGCGCCTCCGGAGTACGCGATCTTCCGACTAATGAAGAAGTTGAGCAGGCGTTGCGGGCTTACCAGGAACTCTATCAGTCTGAAGAGCAACACGCCGTACTCATGCAGTTGCGAAAACAAGCCGTCGCAGTAATGCAGCTGCTTATAAGTTTTAATCCGCATCTGACTGGCTCGGTGCTCTCCGGTACCGCAGGCAGGCATTCTGAGGTCAGCTTGCAGGTCTTTGTAGACAGCATAAAGGATGTGGAATTGTTTTTATTGAATAATCAGATACCTTATCGAAGAGCCGAAAAGCGGATGTATATCGGTGATGCTTGTCGTGTGATTCCGGTTTTTACGCTAGACAAGGACGAGGCAAACGTGACGATCGCGGTTTTTTCGACGGATGACCAGCGTCACCCGCTTAGAACTTCAATTGACGGGAAACCTATCGCGCGTGCAAGAACCGAGGTTCTGGAAAACCTATTGCAGCAAGTTTGAGCGGAGTCCCTAACGGGACTCTCTCGCAAGCCACGACGCAACATCACGCGCAAAATAGGTTAAGATCGCATCGGCGCCTGCACGTTTGAAGGCGAGCAGCGCTTCCAACACGCATTCCTTTTCGTTCAGCCACCCTTGTTTTGCCGCCGCTTTAAGCATCGCGTATTCACCGCTCACCTGATAGACAAACGTCGGCGCTTTCAATTCTTCTTTCACCCTGCGCAACACATCCAAGTATGGCATCCCCGGCTTGACCATCACCATGTCGGCGCCTTCCTGCAAATCCAGAGCGGCTTCGCGCAGGGCTTCGTCACTGTTAGCGGGGTCCATTTGATATGTGTGCTTATTGCTATTATTAAGATTCAGCGCCGAGCCCACTGCTTCGCGAAACGGGCCGTAGAAATTCGATGCATATTTGGCTGAATAAGCGAGGATGCGCGTATGAACGAAATTTTTTGCCTCGAGCGCCTTGCGGATTGCACGAATTCGTCCGTCCATCATGTCCGAGGGCGCCACAATATCGGAACCTGCCTGGGCATGTATTAGTGCCTGTTTAGTGAGTGCCTCGACGGTTTCATCGTTCATCACATAACCAGACGAGTCAATCAGGCCGTCTTGTCCGTGGCTGGTGTAAGGATCAAGCGCGATGTCGGTGATGATGCCCAGTTCCGGTAAGCGTTCCTTCAGACCCCTAACCACTCGGGGTATCAGACCGCGCGGATTAAATGCTTCTTTTGCGTCTCGCGTCTTCAAATTCTGCGCTATCACCGGGAACAAGGCGATCGCGGGGATGCCTAATTTTGTGCATTGCTCGGCCTGAACCAGCAATCTATCTAATGTTTGCCGCGCGATCCCCGGCATAGAAACGATCGGCTCTGAGCGGTTTTTCCCGTCAAGGACAAATACCGGATAGATCAAGTCCTCAACGGTCAGCCGCGTCTCGCGCACGAGCCGGCGCGAAAACTCATCGCGCCGCAATCGTCGCATTCTTGTGTACGGATATTGCCCCAGTTCTCGCATTAGTTTCGCAAGTACCAATAAATAATTATATTGACACAATATTCTGTTTAACGGGTAGGGTGCTTGCTCGCTTTAGATTATGCAAAACGGCCAAGCCTATCTCACAGCCATGAAAACCGGATCTCTGAGATATATGCTGTTGATTTATCTCGGTTAACCTAATTTTTTAGCAAAAGGCGGAACTTATTGCATTGCGCTCTGGCCTAATTTTCGGACGATTTTTTCGTCTCCCGCTTCTCCTCCCTGAGCGGGTGCCTTAATTCTATTTAAGGCGTTTCGCCCCCGGTTTGTTCCCCTTTAACCGGGGGTTTTTTATTTTCGGAGTCCTTTCCAAACCATGCTTTGATAGCGGCAGGGCCTCGTTGATGCCAATTTTCGAGAGGCTTGAAAAAAGCTGACCTACACCGCGGATCCGATTGGCAAGAACATTTATTGTGCTCGATTTTCCGACGTTGGAGCTGGCGGCAAACGCGATCTCTTTGCCGTGCGGCGTTGCCAGGCGGGCCAAGACGTCAAATGAAGCGAGAAATTTCGCTTGCTGAAACAGGGACATCAAATAATTCGATGCAATAGGGTCAATTAAGTAGAACGATTAATTATGGCTGATATAAAATGAGGCCGTCTTCGACATAGCGATTTTCAAAGAGCTGATAAAAAATGAAGTGTGCTATGGTGTTTCTCGCTTCGGTTGGGATGCTGTATGTCGCTGGTCCTGCCAATCCAGCTCAGGGTGACCCAGCAAGAGCGCAACAAATCGTCACCCAAGTTTGCGGGACGTGTCACGGCGTGGATGGTAACAGCTCAATTCCAGCAACTCCCAATCTTGCCGCGCAGTATCCGGAATATCTAACCAACCAGTTGCTGGGCTTTAAATCGGGCAAACGCAAGAACGCAGTGATGAACGGGATTGTCGCTACTCTTACTGCTGATGACATGAAAAATCTGGGAGCGTACTACGCCAATCAATCCGCGAAACTCGGCGCTGCAAAAGACAAGGAACTGGTTGCGCTCGGACAAAAGATCTATCGGGGCGGCAACGTCGCAACCGCCGTTCCGGCATGCGCCAGCTGTCACTCGCCTAACGGTGCCGGTATTCCATCCCAGTTTCCGCGTCTTGCTGGACAGCACGCTGAATATGTTCTCGCCCAGTTAAAGGCTTTCGGAAACGGTGAGCGTGCTGATGACAATAGCAAGATGATGCGAGCTATCGCGGTGAAACTGAGCGAGCAGGAAATGCGGGCCGTGGCAGAGTATATTTCAGGTTTGCATTAATAGGGCTTGGTACCATCAATCAAGAATTTTAAAGTAAGGATGACGCGAGTCGCCCTGTTCGCATAATCCGTCATCAGACCGCTTTCGTGTCAGCAGAGGGCGCTACGAGCCAATTTTACGGCGCTCCAATTTACTTGCAGTTGGTCGATCAATTAAAGCAACAGGCCTTTCGTCACGCAGTTCATCCGGTAAGAATTTGTATTCACTGCTTTGGCGCGGCTGATACTCATTGTGTTCGCGATACCCTATATCGTGGAGCACCGAATCTGGCTGCTGGCCCAATAAAAATAAACTAGTGCGAAGCCGAAGCCAATCGGAGATGATCGGCTGCAAGAGCGATGAAGTGCCTTCGTAACGCGGCAGCCCTTATTCGAACGGATGTTTCGCGAGCGTCGTCACAAATCCGAAAACACCTGTTCGGCGGCCGATACGGTTGCCGCGATTTCCTCGTCGCCGTGCGCTGCAGATACGAAACCCGCTTCAAACGGTGAGGGTGCGAGATAAACACCTTTCTGCAGCATTTCGTGGAAAAAGCCGTTGAAAAGGAGCGCGTTACATTGGGTGACTTCAGCGTAATTTTGCGGCGGGGTCTGGCGGAAATAAATGCCAAACATTCCGCCGACGGCTTGTGAGCAAAATGCCACCCTGTGTTTTTGGGCGGCGATATTCAAGCCATCACACAGTTTTTGGGTGGCTCTGGAGAGCTTTTCATAAAAACCCGGCACCTGGACCAAGCGCAACGTCGCCAAGCCCACCGCCACCGCCAATGGGTTACCGGATAGCGTGCCTGCCTGATATACCGGGCCGCAAGGGGCAACGCGCTGCATGATATCGTGCCTGCCGCCGAAGGCGGCGAGCGGCATGCCTCCGCCAATGACTTTGCCCAGTGTAGTGAGATCGGGAGAAATTCCGTAAAGTCCTTGTGCCCCATGGAGGGCTACACGAAAACCGGTCATCACTTCATCGAAAATCAGAACTGCGCCATGTGTCGTGCACAGATCCCTGAGCAGCTGCAGGAATCCCGTTTTCGGTTTGACCAAGCTCATGTTGCCGGCAACAGGCTCCACGATGACCGCGGCAATTTCATTACCAATTTCTTTGAAAATTCGGTGTAGGCTACCGCTGTCATTAAATTCAAGCACTAGGGTGAGGGCAGCGGTTTCCGCGGGAACGCCCGCGGAATCGGGCTGACCCAAAGTAAGCGCTCCTGAACCGGCCTTAACCAACAGCGAGTCAGCGTGGCCGTGATAGCAACCGGCAAACTTGAGAATGCGCTTCCTGCCAGTGAAGCCGCGCGCAAGGCGAATCGCGCTCATCGTCGCCTCCGTACCGGAACTCACCAGCCGTACCTGTTGCAGTGACGGCAACAGCCGACACAAAAGCTGCGCTAATTCAAGCTCGCCCGCAGTCGGTGCACCAAAGCTCAGGCCGTCCGCGGCAGCGCGTTGTACCGCTGCGACAATATCAGGGTGTGCGTGGCCAAGAATTAGGGGACCCCAGGAGCCGACATAATCGGTATACGCCTTGCCGTCTGCATCCCATACCGTCGCACCTTGACCTCGAGTAATGAAAGGCGGTGTGCCGCCAACGGATTTGAATGCGCGCACCGGCGAATTTACTCCACCCGGAATGAGTTTTTGCGATTGCTCGAATAGCTCCTGGTTACGTGACGCCATGATGTTAAGCGGCAAACAATGCGGTAAATTTTTTTGCCGTTTCCATAACGTCTTGTGCGTTGAACAGAGCAGAAACGACCGCAACCGCGTCCACACCCGCGTTGATCAGCAAGCTGGCGTTTTGCAAATCGATTCCTCCGACCGCCACGACGGGAACTCTTAGTCGCGCTTTCGCCTCATGCAACAGTTTAAGCTGTGCTCTGACTGCGTCTGGTTTGACAGCGGAGGAGAAAAAACTTCCGAAAGCTACATAATCCGCGCCCTCGGCTTCGCATTTGAGTGCGCGTTGCAAATTGTCGTAGCACGAGGCACCGATGATTCTATGTTCGCCCAGTTTGCTTCTGGCGTCCGGGATGGAGCAGTCTTGGGCTCCGAGATGCACACCCGCAGCGTTGATTTCAAGCACTATATCCACGCTGTCATCGATAATCAGCGGCACTGCGAACTCGCGACACAGACGCATTAACGCATTTGCCTGTTGCAGCTTAAGTAATCGGTCGGCACTTTTGTTGCGGTACTGTAGCCATCGCGTGCCGCCTTTCAGCGCCAAATGCACTTGCTTAATTAATTTCTGGGTATCGGCCAGGTCGGGGGTTATTGCGTAAAGCCCACTAATCCTGCCGTTCATCTTCTTCGCGTGCCCAGAACAGGCGGTCTGGAATGTACTGTCCCATCCCGGGGCGGAATGCCGATTTCAACGCATGCCAAGTGTATTCCTGCGCATCTCTGACGGCTTCTGAAATGCTCAAGCCGTTGGCGATGGTTGCAGTAACTGCGGCAGCCAGCGTGCACCCCGAACCGTGGTAGCTGCCCGGCAAGCGCTCCCATGAATCATTGCGCAAGATGCCTTCCTGCGTATACAACGTGTTGATGACCTGCGGAGTGTTTTCATGGGTACCCGTAATCAGCACGTATTCGCAGCCCATTTGAAGTAGCCGTTGCGCGCAATCGCTTAAACCGAGCTCATCAATGTCGCTGCCTTCTTCAAGTGCCAAACGCCTTGCTTCCACGCTGTTGGGTGTTATTAAAGTTGTTTGCGGGATTAAGAGTTCGCGCATAGCTGCAATCATCTCATCAGTAACCAGTTCATCGCCGCGTCCGGAAGCCAGCACCGGATCAAACACCAAGGGAATATCCGGATAGTCCGACACCACTTCGGCGATCGCGGCAATAATTTCCACACTGCCGAGCAGGCCGATTTTGAACGCGGATACCGCCATATCCTCGAGTACACAACGCGCCTGGTCGGCAACCCATTCCGCATCAAGTGCAAGCAAATCTTCCACGCCCGCGCTGTCCTGTATGGTGACAGCAGTTACCACTGAAAGCGGATGGCAGCCCATACTCGAGAGGGTCATGATATCGGCTTGCAAACCGGCGCCACCGGAAGGGTCGGTTGCGGCGAAGCAAAGAACGATCGGAGGGGGCTGAGACATGTGGAGTTTCGTTATAATAACGGCATTTTAACTTAAAGCCTCCGCTCCATGAAAACTTATATGTGCCTGATCTGCGGTTTCATCTATGACGAAGCTGCAGGTTTGCCGGAAGAAGGCATTGCACCCGGGACTAAGTGGGAAGATCTGCCGCCTAATTGGACCTGCCCGGAGTGCGGAGCGCGCAAGGAGGATTTTGAGATGATCGAAATATAGTAGCTCTCCAGGAGATCATTATGCGGATTATGCATACCATGTTGCGCGTTGGTAATCTCGAACGCTCAATCGCGTTTTACACCGGGGTACTGGGTATGAAAGTGCTGCGCAAGCAAGCTTACCCCGAGGGCAAATTCACCTTGGCTTTTGTCGGATACGGCGACGAGGCTTCTGAAACCGTTCTTGAACTTACTCATAACTGGGAGACTTCGTCGTACGATCTGGGCAACGGCTATGGCCATGTGGCAATCGAAGTAACCGATGCCTACAAGTCGTGCGAAGAGGTTAAAAAGCGCGGCGGTAAAGTGACCCGCGAAGCGGGGCCGATGAAGCACGGTACAACCGTAATTGCGTTCATCGAAGACCCGGACGGCTACAAAATCGAATTCATACAAAAAAAGGCGGCAAATAGTTCGTAAGCTAGGGTATCCGCTCAAATAGCTTTGGAGGCCTCGTCAGCAATCATAAGGCGATTGCGACCCGCCTGCTTGGCGCGGTAAAGTGCAGCATCCGCGGCCTGAATTAATTCCTCCACAGTATTTCCGTGCTGCGGGAACAGCGCGAGTCCGAGCGAAATGCTGACCGGACCCAGAGTTTGTCCGCTTAACGTTACGCGCATGCCCAGCGCAGCTTCTCGCAGTAGTTCGCATCGCTGGCGCGCAATGCTTAAAGAAGCTTCAGGCAACACCAGAATAAATTCCTCTCCGCCATAACGACAAGCAATATCGCTGCCGCGAATTTGACGTCCTATCAGTTGCGCGAGGTTTCGCAGTACTGCATCACCCGCTTCATGACCGTACGTGTCATTGAAACGCTTGAAGTGATCCACGTCGAGAATAATAACCGCAAGCATATTTTTTTTGCGCTCGGTACGCGCCAGCTCGCGCTGCATTACTTCCTGTAAATACCGCCGGTTATGCAGTCCGGTCAGCGGGTCGTGTATAGACTGCTGTCGCAAGGTTTCACGAAGTCGCAAATTAGTGACCGCCAGCGCCACTTGGTCTGCAAAGGTTGCCGCCAATTGCTGAATCGTATCCACGCGCTGCGCTGGTTCGCTGCGAATTGAATCCATGTCCAGCTGCAAGTGCAAGAGGCCCACTGTTTCCGAATGCACTACCATCGGCACGCACATATAAGGCAGCTGGGGGACTCCGGCTGCTTTCACATGATCGCACTGCAGGCCGACGCGCGGATCGTCCACAAGATGCAACCTCCCGCGCCGCAGCGCCCAACATTCCTCTGGAGCAAACAACGGCCCGCCAATTTCGGGTTCGCCCCAAGTCGCAGTGGCCTCCAGATATTCACGCGAATCATGCATTACGAAGAAAACACCCGCCTCGCCGGGAAACAAGCGCTTGCCGAACTGGGCGATTGCGTTATACGCCTCATTGATGTTTATGCACGACTGCAGCACCCCGCTCATCTGGCCCAATATTACTTTTTCATGTTCCCGCTGCTGGAGCAGGTGCCTGCCGTTTTCCAGTCTTTCGCCGAGATCCTTCAAGGCACGCTGGTCTTGTGCGCGTTGGCTGAAATCACGGTAGGTCGTGTAAAAAATCGATACCAGTAGGAGCAGATTAACCAGCGCACTAAATGCGAACACAATATGTGTATCGCGTGAAGTCATTTGCGCAGCTTGGTTGCCGTCGTCCATCAGCTTTTGTTCCTGCTCTTCGATTTCGCCAATAACGTGGCGAATAGCGTCCATTGACGCTTTTCCTTTGTCCGTTAGCACCGATTTTACAGCAGCCTCAAGCCCAGCTTTTCTGCGTAGGACGATAGTCTCGTTGAGTTCGCCGATTCTGGCGTTGACCAGCGCGTTCAGCGAATTTAGGTTTTGACTGACAACACCTGGAGGGACGGAGTTCAGTTGCTTAAGTTTATTGGCAATGCTGGCGGCGGCGATGTTGTAAGGTTCCAGGTAGCGTTCCTCGCCGGTAATAAGGTAACCGCGCTGGCCGGTTTCAGCGTCGGTTAGCAGCTGAAGTATTCCCCCGGCGGTTTTCAATGCTCTGTGCAGCTCGATTGCTTCGTCACGCAAAACGACCAGTTTCACAGTGTTGCGGTAGGCGACAACGGAGAGTGCGATGTTGGCGGCGACAAGCAAAGCCGCCAATCCAAATGCGAACAGGCTCGTTCTAGGCAAGAACCACTTCATTGGTTCGTCAAAGGGGTGCAACGGCGAAAATTTTATTCTCTGCCTTTGTTGCCAAGGTAGTTAGAGACCCGTGCAAAATCACTGCAACTTAGATTCTGCGCGCGCCAGCCGGAGTCAATTCCCAGCGCTGCAAAGTCCTCGGCGGCAAGATAACGACCCAAGGTGTTACGCAAGGTTTTTCTGCGTTGGGAAAAAGCACTGCTCACGATCCGTCCAAAAAGCGCTTCATCTTTTGCGTGCAACTCGCTCGGCGCGCGGGGTCGCATGCGTATTACCGCGGATTCGACTCGAGGCGCTGGCCGAAACGCATGGCTCGGCACATCTAGCAGTTTTTCCACGTGGTATCGGTATTGTAGCATCACCGAGAGCCTGCCATAGGCGGAGGTAGACGGCGACGCCACAATGCGGTCGACTACCTCCTTTTGTAGCATCAGATGTAAATCGCGGATGCAGTTCGCGAAGCGCGTCAAATGAAACAACAAAGGTGATGAAATATTGTAAGGCAGATTGCCGACGACTCGCAGGTTTTTACCTAACGCAGAGAAATCAAAATGCAGGGCATCGGTATTGTGCACCGTTAGCCGAGACGCGGGAAGTTCGCCAATCAACCGCGCGGCGATGTCACGGTCAATTTCCACGACATGAAGATGTTCAACCCGTTCCAGCAACGGGCGGGTCAGTGCTCCCATGCCGGGCCCGATTTCCACCATGCGATCTGCGCTTTGCGGGGCAATCGCTGCAATGATGGCATGCGTAATTTCCGGGTCAATTAGAAAATTCTGGGCGAACCGTTTTCTTGCTGTATGTTGCATCGTTGAACGACGGGATAAGTGCTCGCAACACGCTTCGGATTATTTTAAACGCCGGCCAGCAGGCCACGGGTCGCGCTGCTCGTTTTGTGGCGCCGGGTATTATTCGCGAGCTGCACTGCGAGTCGAATTGCAGACAACAGGCTTCCGCAGTTGATCTTGCCGGTTCCTGCCAGTTCGAGTGCTGTACCGTGGTCGACCGAAGTGCGAATGACAGGCAAACCCAGCGTGACGTTGACTCCCGAGCCAAAGCTCGCGTATTTCAGCACGGGAAGGCCTTGGTCGTGGTACATCGCCAGAACGCAATCGCATCGCTTAAGTCGCTCATGAGTGAACAAGGTATCTGCGGGAAGCGGCCCATGTACGTCGAATCCTTCATTACGGAGCTTATTCACCACCGGGACAATTACTCGCTTTTCTTCATCTCCTAGATAGCCGGATTCACCGGCGTGGGGGTTTAAGCCCGCCACCATTATGCGCGGAGCAGCAATGCCAAATCTCACGACCAGATCGTGTTGCAGGATGCGCAACGAGCATTCCAAACCGTCCCGGGTGAGCGCAGCTGGCACATCTTTCAATGGAAGATGGGTAGTTGCAAGCGCTACCCGTAAGCCGCCGCCGGTGAGCATCATCACTACGTGCCGGGTAGCGGTCTGTTGCGCCAGATATTCGGTATGCCCGGTGAAAGGGATGCCGGCATCATTGATTACGCCCTTGTGAACAGGCGCGGTCACTATGGCATCAAACTGCCTTGCCAAGCAGCCCCGTAACGCTTGTTGCAGTGTGCGCAGCACATAGCCGCTATTGGCGGAGTCCGGTTTTCCTGGAATTACTTGCTTGGAAAGCGGCTCATGGAGCACCAGCAAGCTGCCTGAGGCGTGGGTTTTGACTCCGGTCGGGGTGAAATCAACCAAATTGATTTTCTTGTTTAGCATCGCCGCCCGCTTGGCGAGCAGTATTTTGTCCGCAATTACTACCAAGCGTGCCGGAAACTTGCGACGCGCTAATAGCACACAGAGATCGGGCCCAATTCCTGCAGGCTCACCGGCAGTCACTGCAAGGGTCGGTCGTGAATTAGCGTGCGGCATAGGCAAAATTAAATCGTATATGTAAGCCCGGAGGTCAATGCAATTCCCTTGCTACTGCGATGAATCTATTTGTCGTCCAAGTGGTATTCTACGTACGCGCTGTCGCGCAGCTGGCGCAGCCATTCTTCGTACGCTTCATCGGCCTTGCGCGCCCGCAAAGCTTGGCGCGCAAGCAGCCGTTCGCGATCATGTGTGACATCCTGTTTGCGGCGCTCCAGCACTTGAATCAGGTGCCAGCCGAAAGGTGAGCGTACCGGCTCGCTGATTTGCCCGATTTTGAGCGCATTCATCGCGCGTTCGAACTCCGGTACCGTATCGCCTGGAGCAATCCAACCCAAATCGCCACCCTGCGCAGCGCTGCCATCTTCGGAGCTAACGCGCGCGAGCTCGGCGAAGTCCGCGCCATTCTCCAGCCTTTCCCTGAGATTGAGTAAACGGGCCCGCGCCTCATTTTCGGACATCAGCTCGGTGGTTTTAATGAGAATATGTCGGACATGGGACTGTTGCACCTCAATAGTCTCGTCCTTGCCGCGCTTGTCCAGCAACTTGATGATATGGAAGCCATTGGCGCTACGCAGTACGCTGCTCACATCGCCCGGCTGCATGGAACGCAACGCGTCAAGAAATATGGTTGGCAGCCGGCCAGCCGGACGCCAGCCCAAAGCACCGCCTTGCAATGCATCCGTTGCATCGGAAAAACTTACGGCAATTTGTCCGAAGTCGGCACCGTTTTTTATCTGTTCCAGTGCCCGTTCGGCGCGTGCCTGCTTGGTCTGGATTTGTTCCGGGCTTGCCTGCTCTGGGACCAACACCAGGATATGTGCCAGATTGTATTCATCCTCCTTGCCAAGAGCTGCCTGGGATTTCAGATAATTTGCTATTTCGCTATCGGTAACTACGATTTTATTGTCCACCTCCCGCTCCCTGAGACGTGCCATGATGATCTCGTTCCTTATTTCCTCGCGAAAGTGGTTGAAATTGACCCCTTCACGTTCGAGTGTCTCACGCATTGTCTGCAGATTTATTTTGTTGTTTTCGGCGATGCGCTCCAGAGTCTTTTCCAGCTGAGTATCATCCACGCGCACGCCTGTTTCCTTGGCGTACTGCAGCTGCACGCGGTCGATAATCAAACGTTCCAGCAGTTGTCTTTGCAGAACTTCTTGCGGCGGCAACGGAGTGCCTTGTTTTTTGAGTTGATTGACCACCAGATTAATGTGGTCGTTAAGCTCATACTGGGTGATAACGTCATCGTTTACTACTGCAACGATGCGGTCCAGCGGGATGACCTTCCGGGTTCCCGCATCGGTCTGCGCTGCGCTGACAGCGGTAATCAAGCATGCGTTCACTAGCGCAATCCAGCACAAACGTCGCAGAAAAATACTGAGTATGTCTGCTAGCACGGCGTTTCGGGCATTGTTATCGAACTTGCTATGGCTCGCTGGCGTTTGACGGCTGGTTAGTCTTAGTATAACCTGGGATTTCCCGTGTCAGAACTTTCAGAGGATTCGAGCCCAACTTCGAAAGGCCATTTAATTCAAGCTGAATAAAAACTCCGGTGGTCGCCTGCGATTGGGCGGTGGTAAGACGATGCGCCACAAAACGAAACGTCCAGCAACAGCTATTATATTCAAATCCCGCCAATCCCTCTAAAGTCGTATTGTCACGAAGCGAATAATTAAACCGAGCTACTCCGTACCATCCACCTCCAAGCCGCCATTGACCGTTGATATCTGTCTGCGATATCGAATCGCGGATATAGCGGTACCCCAAATTGACCACCTTCCCTGGTTCAGGTTGATAGCGTATGCCAGCATTGAATTTTTGGGAGGTGTTGGAAGACGGCGTATAGTCCAGGCCGGATTCCGCGAACACCTTGGGAAGTACCGTAGCGCTGAACGAGGCAATGATATCCGAGGCGGTGTTAGTGGTTGTGGTGTTGGTGCCTGGCCCGGTTTGCGAAAACGGCACGGTGCTGTTCAGGGTGACACGCTGCTGACCGATCAGGAAGCGCTGCCCTAATTCGAAACGCAGCCGTTCGTCTCCGTTTTCGGTCAGCAATCGCGACCTGATGCCTAGGGTCATCTGATTGGCGTTATTGATCCGGTCTCCACCGGTGAACACGTTTTCGGTAAATATTCGCGAGTAGTTAACGTCGGCCTGCCCGCTGTCGAAGACCGGGATCTGGTTTTGATCGCGGAACGGGATATTCAGGTAATACACTCTGGGTTCCAGTGTTTGCGTCAAGTTCTGGCCGAAGATGGAGGTAGCGCGTTCGAAGATTAACCCGGTATCGACGCTGGATATCGGTAGCGTACGGTTAATGTCTGCCGGGACTGGTATGTTTTCAGTTTCGCTAAACGTATAGTGAGTGAAATTCGCGCCGATCTTGGGCGTAAAAAAGGCATAGGAACTCTGCAGGGGATAGCTGATGCTGGGATAGGCTATGAATCGTTGCGCGTTGATCAGCGTGGAGTGGTAGAAATTGCTAAACTGGCTGAGAAGCGACAGATCAAAGCCGGCGACATCTTGGCGTGTGTAGTTGTAATTAAGCTGCGGGAGCGGTTCGTAGGGCGGTATGATCGGCGCCTGTGGTTGCTGCAAGGTTTGATAGCCCAAAGCAGTCAGCGAGACATTCCAATACTGCTGGCTATAGCTCAGGGTTCCTTGTTGGGGCAAAGTGACTTGCGACGTAAAAGAAATGTTGGTACTGAGGTCGCGGAAATAATTATCGTCGGAAACCCTCTGGTAATTCACCGAGGCGCTAAGTCCATTGGCCCAATTTTGCGTATGCTGGAATAGCATTGCATAGCGCGTATTGTCCTGGTCAACCTGATCGTCCGGAAGTAAATCCAATCGATCAGTGCCGCTGAAAGTCGGCTCCAGGTAACGGAATTCAGAAAGGTACTGCACTCCGCGTTTTGTCATCCCACGCACACCCAGCGTAGAGTCGTAATTGGGTGCGATGTTCCAGTAATAAGGAAGTGTAAACTCGAAACCACTGTTGCTGCTGTTGCCTGTTATCGGTGGCAAAAATCCTGATTTGCGCTGGTTGGCTATAGGAAAATCGATCCAAGGGGTGTATAGGATCGGCACTCCCTTGAACACGACGCTAGCGTCACGTGCCACGCCGATATTCGTTCCTTCATCGATTTTCAGGTCACGGGCGCGCAAGTACCAGTCGTCGTTTCCTGCTGGACAGGTTGTGTAATTCGCTTGTTCCAAACGGTATTTCTGCGGACCTTCGAAAAGCAATAGCGATGCGCTGCCCCTGCTCTGGTTTTTCAGAAGGCTGAATTCCGGGGAATCAAAATAACCTGTGTCACGCTCGACGTTAAATAGGAGTTTCTGGCCTTGCACTGAATTTCCAAACTGTTCGAGACGTACGCGGCCTTCTGCTTCGATCTCATCTTCGAACAGATTATAAGTCAATCGGTCGGCGAATACGACCTCCCCATAGCGGCGTAATACCGCTGAGCCTGCGGCAGTTATTTTTTCTTCGTCCTGTCCCTCGATGCTGTCGGCTTCTATGAATACTGGCAGCGCCTCCTTTCGTTTAGATGGAGTGTTTAAATGCGAATCCAGTTTCAGTTCGATTGCATCTTCATCTGCGATTGCCCAACGAAAAAAAAGACAGAGAAGCAAAACGGCAATAGACTGTAGAGCAAGTATTCGCATCGTGCATTGAATGACCGGGGGCCGTTTTGATTTTAAGTGCTAAAATCGCACAAATTCATGATTATGGCAATTCAGAGGTACTTTTGAAACGCTCCGCTTTGATGAACAACTGGATTGGTTCCCAGTTTCCTGGAATCTCCTTTTCGCTGGAATCGGCCTCAGAAGATGCCAGCTTTCGCCGTTATTTCCGTGCGAAGTTTGAGGACCGTTCGCTGATCGTCATGGACGCACCGCCGGCGCGCGAGGACTGCAGGCCGTTCATCCAAGTTTCGGAACTGTTTTATGCGGCGGGTGCACATGTACCGCGGGTGCTCGCCAGCGATTTAGACCAGGGTTTCTTGCTGCTCGATGATCTTGGTACAACCACTTATTTGCAGGTATTGCAGGATGGAAACGCGAACCGCCTGTACTTGGATGCGATTGAGTCTTTGGTCAAGATCCAACTGGCAAGCCGCGCGGGCGTTTTGCCGGATTATGATGAGCCTCTGCTGCTGCGCGAAATGCGCCTTTTCCCTGACTGGTATATTGCTCGACAATTACGGCTCGCCTTGAATCCCGCCCAAGCAAGCGTGCTGGACGCTACGTTCAAGCGGATATTACGGAACAATATTGCGCAACCACGTGTATACGTGCACCGCGACTATCATTCGCGCAATCTGATGTTATGCGACCCAAATCCCGGCATCCTGGATTTTCAGGACGCGGTCTACGGACCAATTACCTACGATTTGGTCTCGCTTTTCAAGGACGCTTATATTTGCTGGGACGAAGAGCGCATCCTCGACTGGGTAGTGCGCTACTGGGAGCGCGCCAAGAAAGCCGGACTGCCGGTGGCCTCCGATTTTGCAGGGTTCTATCGAGATTTCGAATGGATGGGGGTACAAAGGCATCTAAAAGTGCTGGGTATCTTCGCCCGCCTGTTCTACCGCGACGGCAAAGAGGGCTATCTGAAGGATTTGCCGGTGGTGGCAAGGTACTTGCGCGAAGCCTGCGAGCGCTATGCCGATTTCACCCCATTATTGAAGCTTTTGGATGAGTTGGAAGGTCGGGCGGCGCAGGTAGGATACAGCTTTTGAGGTCCCAAAAGTGAAAGCAATGATCCTCGCTGCCGGCCGGGGCGAGCGCATGCGTCCGGTCAGCGATGTCCTGCCAAAGGCGTTGTTGCCTGCCGCAGACAAGCCACTCATTGTTTGGACTTTGGAGAATCTTGCGGCAGCAGGCTTCGAGGAAATCGTCATCAATCACGCGCATCTTGGAAATCTAATCGAAGCCGCGTTGGGAGACGGCGCAGAGTTCGGTGTGCGCATCGCCTACTCTCCTGAAAAGCAAGCGCTGGAAACTGCAGGGGGGATTGCCAACGCACTGCCATTGATCGGAGACCAGCCATTCGTGGTGGTCAACGCCGATATCTACTGCGAGCTTGATTTTAAATCGCTACTGCCGAAAGCGCGCAGCGTCACTGAAAGCGGATATCTTGCGTATCTAGTCATGGTTGATAACCCAGAGTATCACCGGCAAGGCGACTTTGGCCTGGCGCAAGGCAAAGTGACAGCGTTAGGCCTACCGAAACTTACTTACAGCGGCATAGGCATTTATCAGCCCGTTTTCTTTGCAAAGGTAGCACGCGGCGCGAAAGCCAAACTTGCACCGCTATTGCGCTCCCAAATCGAAGCCGGAAAGGTCGGCGGGGAACATTACCACGGCCTGTGGATGGATGTGGGCACTCCGCAGCGCCTTCACGAACTCGATATCCTGCTGCGGTCCAGACGCGCGCAGTGAGCGACGCTTCGGACTATAATTTGTTAAGCACTAATCTCCGCTGATGAGTGATTATTCCATTTACGCGCAGCGCCGCGCCAAGCTAATCAAGCAAATGCAAGCCGGGGTCGCAGTCATACCCACTGCGAATGAGCGCGTACGCAACCGCGACACGCATTATCCATACCGCTTCGACAGCTACTTCTATTACTTGAGCGGATTTGCCGAGCCCGGAGCTACATTGGTATTGATAGGCGGCAAAAAGCCCAGGTCCATTCTGTTTTGCCGCGACAAGGATCCGGAGCGCGAGGTCTGGGACGGCTACCGTTACGGCCCAGAACAGGCGCGCGAACACTTCGGATTTGACGAGGGTCATTCACTTACCAAGCTTAATGAACTTATGCCCAGGTTGCTCGCTGACCAACCAGTACTCCACTACGCGATGGGGATGGACGAGCAGTGGGACGCGCGTATTGTCAGCTGGCTGAATAGCGTGCGCGGCCAGTCGCGCAGCGGGATCGCCGCGCCAGCAGAAATCAGGGACGTGCGGCAGATACTGGACGAAATGCGCCTTATCAAAGGCGGCCACGAACTTGCGCTGATGCGCCGCGCTGCCGAAATTTCCGCCAGCGCGCACTGCCGGGCGATGCGTGCGACCCGCCCGGGAAAAAAGGAATTTGAAATTGAAGCCGAGCTGATGCACGAATTCCGCCGTCGCGGTGCGCAAGCCCCGGCGTATACGCCCATTGTCGCGGGAGGAGCCAACGCATGCGTGTTGCATTACGTGGAAAACGCCGCGACGCTCAGGGACGGCGATTTGCTGCTCATCGACGCCGGCTGCGAGCTTGACGGTTATGCTTCGGACGTCACGCGCACTTTTCCAGTAAATGGCCGGTTCAAGGGCCCGCAGAAGGATATTTACCAAATGGTTCTTGCGGCACAGGCGACAGCTATAAGTGCAGTTAAACCCGGCAATGCCTGGGATCGGCCACACAGCGCGGCGCTCAAGGTGCTGGCACAAGGCATGATTGATCTGGGTTTGTGCAAAGGTAGCTTGGAAAAAGTGCTGGAGTCTGGAGACTACAAGCGATTTTACATGCATCGTACCGGGCACTGGCTGGGGCTGGACGTGCATGATGCAGGGGATTACAAGCGCGGCGGCAAATGGCGCGAGCTCAAGCCGGGAATGGTTTTGACGGTGGAACCCGGATGCTACGTGCGCCCCGGAAAAGACGTGCCGGAGAAATTCTGGAACATCGGCGTCCGCATCGAAGACGATGTGCTGGTTACCGCCAAAGGCCGGGAGGTGCTCACCGGCGCGGCGCCTAAGAAAATTGAAGACATCGAGAAACTGATGCAAGCCAATGCCGCCTGAGTCCGCTGATATCCTGATTGTAGGCGGCGGTCCCACCGGCGCCGCCTTGGCGCTCGCCTTGCGCGGCAGCGATTTAAGCGTGGTGCTGCTCGAAGCAAGAGAGTCGATGACCAGCGACCCACGCCCGCTCGCGCTGTCCTATGGTAGCCGTTTGATACTCGAACGTTTGGGAGTGTGGGCTCGGGTCGCAACGGCAACTCCGATTCTGAGTATCCATGTCTCGCAGCGCGGCGGTTTCGGGCACAGCGTTTTGAGCGCCACGGAAGCCGGTGTTCCAGCGCTGGGTTACGTGGTTTCTTACAGCGAACTGCAGTCAGCTTTGCAGCATGATTTGAGCGGCTGTTTCACAGGCGCAACTGTTCTGCGCATTGAAGCCGGTGAAGAAACGGCACTGGCAGAATTCAGCTATCTCGGCAATACACGACAAATCAATGCCAAACTTCTGGTGGTTGCGGAGGGCGGACGCGGTCTCGAGGGTGTCGAAGGGGTGACACAACGGGAAAAGGATTACCGTCAGAGCGCTGTGGTCACACAGGTCGTCTCTCGTGTGCTGCATCGCAATGTCGCTTATGAGCGGTTTACTCCTCAAGGACCAATCGCGCTGCTGCCGTTCGGCGAAAAACTAGCGCTGGTCTGGACAACCGGTCCCCAAGTTGCTGACATGCTGTGCAGTCTGAACGACGCACTGTTCTTGCAGCGCCTACATCAGCACTTCGGCGACCGACTTGGCGGATTTTATGAAACCGGGAAGCGCGCGAGCTTTCCGCTCAAGCTCAAGTATGCAATCACTCCCACCATGCCGCGCACCGTTGTTCTAGGCAATGCGGCGCAGACTCTGCACCCTGTTGCGGGTCAGGGATTCAATCTGGGATTGCGCGACTCCTGGGAATTGAGCGAAATCATCCTGTGCAGCACCGCCCAGCAACTTGGAACATCCGAAATGCTGCGAGCTTATCGTGCACGACGGCGGCTTGACCGCTACGGTGGAATTTTCTTTACGGACACGCTGTTAACGGTATTTGCCAGCGACAGCGCGCTTTTTCGCGCGGCTCGCGGATTTGGCCTTGCTGCGCTGGACGCTTTGCCGAAGGCGAAACGTTTCCTGATGAGACGCATGATTTTTGGCGCACGAGGCTAACTACAGCATTTGTTTTGGCGTTTGCGTTCATTAATATTCTTTCCTTCTTGCACTTTGTAGCAAGTTCTGCAAGAAATTTCTAATCCGCTTTTCTAGGACATGAAATTGCGATTACAATTACACCCCTGCCGCGAAGTAAAAATCATGCGAATCGGCCCCCACCAACTGAAGAATAATCTCATCGTCGCTCCGATGGCGGGCGTTACGGACCGTCCTTTTCGACAGCTTTGCAAGAAAATGGGTGCGGGAATGGCGGTATCGGAAATGGTGTCCAGCAATTCTCTGCTGTGGGGTTCAGAAAAGACCCTGCGCAGGGCCGACCACCAAGGCGAGGTCGACCCGATATCGGTGCAGATCGCCGGAGCAGATCCGAAAATGCTTTCACAAGCGGCCAAATACAATGTAGACCAGGGGGCGCAAATTATTGACATCAACATGGGCTGCCCGGCTAAGAAGGTCTGTAACGTCATGGCCGGATCGGCGTTGCTGCAGGATGAGCGGCTGGTGGGCGACATTCTCGACGCGGTGGTATCGGCGGTGCACGTGCCGGTAACCTTGAAAATTCGCACCGGCTGGGACCGGCAAAACAGGAATGCTTTGCGCGTTGCCAGAATCGCCGAAAACGCCGGCATTCAGGCGCTGGCGGTTCACGGAAGAACTCGCGCATGTGGTTTTTCCGGCAACGCAGAATACGACACCATTGCCGCGGTGAAGACGCAAGCGAAAATTCCTGTCATCGCCAATGGCGATATCACAACCCCGGAAAAGGTAAAAAAAGTGCTGGATTACACCAAAGCCGACGCTGTGATGATCGGCCGCGGTGCGCAAGGCAGGCCGTGGATATTCAGGGAAATCAGCCATTATCTCGAGACCGGCAGGCAGTTGCCCCCACCCGAGGTCGAAGAAATCCGCAGCGTTCTGAGTGCGCATCTTAACGATCTCTACGAGTTTTATGGCGAATACACGGGAGTGCGAATAGCGCGCAGGCATATCTCTTGGTACACAAAGGGATTGGCCGGGTCTAGCGCTTTCCGCCATGCCATGAATCATTTGCAAAGCAGCGCTGAGCAGCTTGCTGCGGTAAACCGCTTTTTCGACCAACTGGCGGGATACGGGCAGCGTCTGTTATATCAAGAGCATGAGGAATTAGTGGCAGCATGATTGACGAAAACGACATTGCCCGCTGCGTGCGCAAAGCCATTGACGGCTATTTCAAGGACCTGGACGGCGAAAAGCCCTGCGCCATTTACGACATGGTCATTCGTTCTATAGAAAAGCCGCTTTTGGAGTCAGTACTGCATCGCGCTAAAGGGAACCAGACCCATGCGGCGCAAATGCTGGGCTTGAATCGCAATACGTTGCGAAAAAAGATGCACGATTACCGCATCAAGGGTTAAGGAACCTTTGATGATGCCAATCGCAAGCTCGGTGTCATGCACCGCTTTGCGAGCCTTGAATTCTCATTCCTCATTCCTGGAACTGCAAAATGGCCGTCATAAAAAAAGCTCTGATCAGTGTATCCGATAAAAGCGGCATCGTGGATTTTGCCAAAAGTTTGCAGCAGTTCGGCATCACCATACTTTCTACCGGTGGCACCGCCAGAATACTTGCGAATTCGGGCGTGAAAATTACGGAAGTAGGCGATTACACCGGATTCCCCGAAATGTTGGATGGGCGAGTAAAAACTTTGCACCCGAAAATCCACGCCGGAATTCTTGTGCGGCGCGATGCGCCAGAACACATGCAGGCGTTAAGCAAAATGAATATACCGACGCTCGACATGGTGGTGGTGAACCTGTACCCGTTTCGGGAGACCATCGCTAAGCCCGAATGCACATTGGATGAGGCGATTGAAAACATAGATATCGGCGGACCCACTCTGGTACGCGGCGCGGCCAAAAATTTTCGGCATGTCGCAGTTGTGACGGACCCCGCGGATTACGTAGAACTGATCGGCGAAATGCAATCAGCCAATGGCGCGATTGGCCTAGAAACGCGCTACCGTCTTGCGCAAAAAGCTTTTTCGCATACCGCTGCTTATGACAGTGCAATCAGCAATTACCTTACCGCGACTACGCTTGAAGGCGAGCATGCCACGTTTCCACGACGGCTCAATCTCAACTTTAGTAAGGTCCAGGATTTGCGCTACGGCGAGAATCCCCACCAGAACGCCGCCTTTTACCGAGAACTTTTTCCGGTAGCTGGGAGTTTAAGCAACTATACGCAGCTGCAAGGCAAGGAACTTTCTTACAACAATATCGCTGATTCCGATGCCGCGTGGGAATGTGTAAAAACTTTTGAACAACCTGCGTGCGTAATCATCAAGCACGCCAACCCATGCGGAGTAGCCGTATCCAGGGACGCGCTACAAGCATATAAGCTGGCGTTCGCTACTGATCCCACTTCCGCCTTCGGCGGCATCATTGCTCTCAATCGCGAGCTCGATGCGAAAGCTGCGAGTGCAGTGATCCAGCAGTTTGTCGAAGTGCTAATTGCGCCAGCCATCTTGCCGGATGCTCTGGAGATACTCTCTCAGAAAACCAATATCCGTGTGCTGCAGGTTGCGCTTCAGAAAGGCGAGAACCTGCATGACTACAAGCGCATCGGCGGCGGGCTGCTGGTGCAAACGCCCGACAATCTCAATGTTGCCGCTTCGCAATTAAAGGTGGTTACCAAAAGACAGCCGACGCCGGAGCAAATAGCTGATTTGCTGTTCGCTTGGCGGGTCGCGAAATTCGTCAAATCCAACGCCATTGTGTTCGCTCGCAATGGGCAAACACTTGGCGTGGGTGCGGGGCAGATGAGCCGGGTGGACAGCGCCCGCATCGCGTCAATCAAGGCACAGAACGCGGGCTTGAGCTTGCAAGGTTCAATAGTGGCCTCTGACGCATTTTTTCCGTTCCGTGACGGGGTGGATGTGGTGGTGCAGGCGGGCGCCGCAGCGGTCGTTCAGCCCGGCGGCAGTATGCGTGATGACGAAGTGATTGCCGCGGCTAACGAACACGGGGTTGCGATGGTTTTCACCGGCGTGCGTCACTTTAGGCACTGACGGCCCGTGGTAAGCGTCGCGGTGCGTTGTTGCTCGTCGGTTTTCTTCGCTTACATACTTTTTGTGTATGCGGCGCTCGAAAACCTTCTCGCGCCCAGCCTCGCTTGCTTCTCACGCGCCGAAAAAGCTGCGCGCATCTTTGCTGAATTTACTTAAGTTAATCTAGAAATGAAACTTTTGGTGATAGGCGGCGGCGGCAGGGAACATGCGCTTGCCTGGAAACTTGCGCAGTCACCTCGCGTCCAGAAAGTGTTCGTGGCTCCCGGCAACGCGGGGACTGCACGCGAAAATGGCCTCGAAAATCTGCCGGTCACGGATATACCGGAACTCGTCCGATTTGCTGAAAAAGAGCATATTTATTTCACCACGGTCGGCCCCGAGGCGCCGCTGGCAACGGGCGTTGTGGATGCTTTCCGGGCTCGTAATCTGAAAATTTTTGGGCCCACGCAAAGGGCCGCACAGCTGGAAAGCTCTAAGAATTATGCCAAGGCGTTCATGCAGCGCCACGGTATCCCGACGGCCAAGTATGCCACGTTCAGCAGTGCCAACGAAGCACATGCGCATATCGACAAACACGGAACGCCCATCGTGGTCAAGGCGGATGGTTTGGCCGCAGGCAAAGGCGTGGTAGTAGCGATGAGCAAGGAGGAGGCACATCATGCGGCCGACATGTTGCTCGTATCCAGCAAAATGGGTAAAGCGGGCGCGAGTGTGGTAATCGAGGAATATCTGGAGGGCGAAGAAGTGAGCTTCATCGTCATGTGCGACGGCGAGCATATTCTGCCGCTCGCAACCAGCCAGGACCACAAGCGATTACTCGACGGCGACAAAGGCCCCAACACCGGCGGCATGGGTGCGTATTCGCCGGCCCCTGTGGTAACACCTGCCTTGCATAATCGAGTGATGCGGGAAATCATACAGCCCACGATCAAAGGAATGGCGGACGATGACATTCCTTACTCCGGGTTCCTATACGCGGGACTGATGATCGATAGCAAGGGCAATCCCAAGGTGCTGGAATTCAACTGCCGCGCCGGCGACCCAGAAACTCAGCCGATTATTCTGCGCCTCAAAAGCGATTTGGTCACCATGATCGAACACGCGCTAAGTGGAACATTGGATAAAGTGAGGCCCGAATGGGATCGCAGGGTAGCGCTGGGCGTGGTGCTTGCGGCGGCGAACTATCCAGACGAGCCAAAAAAAGGCGACGTCATCGCCGGGTTGCCCAAAGCCGGGGAAGATTTCAAAGTATTTCACGCCGGAACCGAAATCAACGGTAAAGATGTAGTTACCAGCGGCGGCAGGGTGTTGTGTGTCACCGCTCTGGGCGACAATGTCAAAATGGCTCAACGCCGCGCTTATGAAATCGCCGCAGGTATCCGCTTTGACGGAATGCAGATGCGCCACGATATCGGCTTCCGTGCCATCTATGTGCAAAAACGCCAATTTACTACGTAGTTGGGAAACTAGTTTCGCGTTTTGTCGGCATTTTCAGGCAGCCATTCTGGGCGTGGGGTCTGCTTTCTAAAGTAAACTAGTGCAAGAACGTATTTCGTGGTTAAAAATTCGGAATAACGTTGCACCGGGGATTGCCCAGGGATCCTAAAATTCTCGAGTAATTAAACAGGGAATTGCCTTCCTACATGCTTCGGTATTCCTATGCTATAAAGTCGATCCATGAATTCCGAGGCGGTTAAAAATTACCTTCTAGAATTGCAGTCGCGCATCGTAGATCAATTTCAGAAAATTGACGGCAGGCAGTTTCGCGTCGTGTTTTGGGATCGCCCCGGTGGCGGCGGTGGCATTAGCTGTGTCGTCGAGGAAGGGCAGATATTCGAGCGTGGTGGGGTGAATTTTTCACACGTTCATGGCGAACGCCTTCCACCGTCGGCAACGGCTTCACGCCCGCAACTCGCGGGCCGCTCATTTGACGCCATGGGAGTGTCGGTCGTCATGCACCCGCGCAACCCCTACATACCCACCGTGCACCTAAACGTGAGGTTTCTCTGTACTTATCCCCGTTCTTCTGAACTCGCTCCGGACGTATGGTGGTTCGGAGGGGGTATGGACTTAACGCCCTATTACGGTTTTGAGGAAGATTGCGTACATTTTCACCAAACTTGCAAGGAGGCGCTCGCACCGTTCGGCGCCGACTATTACCCGCGGTTCAAAAAATGGTGCGACGAATATTTTTTCATCAAGCACAGGAACGAACCGCGCGGAATTGGCGGAATATTTTTCGATGACTTTAACGAGCTTGATTTTGAGAAAAGCTTCAAGCTCGTGCAGAGTGTCGGCGATCATTTTTTGCCTGCCTATCTGCCGATTCTGGAGCGCCGCATGAATTCAGCTTACAGTGAACGCGAGCGCGATTTTCAGGCCTTCCGGCGCGGACGCTACGTGGAATTCAACCTGGTCTACGACCGCGGCACACTGTTCGGGCTACAATCTGGAGGGCGCGCTGAGTCGATACTGATATCCATGCCGCCGAATGTGAAATGGCGTTATGATTGGAGGCCTGATCCGAAAAGCCCCGAAGAAAAGTTATACAAAGAGTTTTTGATTGCGCGTGATTGGCTGAACTGAGGCATCCTTCCCTGCTAGGTTGACGACCATGAATTACAAAACTGATCGCATCCAGAAAATCGGCGCTGGATTAGTGGATTTTTTTCACTACCTCGCGCTGTTTGTTATCGGTGCCACTATTGTTTGGTCGGCCATATACGAGTACATCCGCATTATGCAAAGCGGGCACGCGGCTTTGGAGAATATCCTGTTGCTCTTTATCTACCTTGAGCTGGGAGCAATGGTGGGCATTTATTTCAAAACGCACCGTCTGCCCGTACAGTTCCTGATCTATGTCGCGATTACAGCTTTATCGCGGCATTTGGTTGTTGACGTGCAGAAGGTGTCTGACAATTTTCATCTCTATCTGCTGCTGACTATAACCGGAGCGATTGTGATACTCAGTTTTGCATTATTGATACTGACGTATGCCGCCAGCAAGTATGGGCGTCCCGAGGACGATGCTTGATGTTGGGTTCGCTAATGCCCTGCAAACTCGCACAGCGCAATTACGTTGTGGCCGAGCTTTTCCAAACGCCTGCGGCCGCCCAAATCGGGCAAATCAATCACAAACGCGCAGCCGACAATCTGCCCGCCCGTCTTCCCGATCAGCTTGACGGTGGCTTCAGCGGTGCCGCCAGTGGCAATCAAATCGTCCACCAATAAAATTCTTTCTCCCTGTTGAATCGCGTCGGCATGAATTTCCAGCCGGTCGGTTCCGTATTCCAGTTCGTAGTCGTGCCCGAAATTCTCCCCCGGAAGTTTCCCTTTCTTGCGGATCGGCACGAAGCCGGCTTTAAGGCGATAGGCAAGCGCTGCGCCGATGATGAAGCCACGCGATTCGATTGCCGCCACTTTATCTATTTTCACGCCGCGATATTTGCCGACCAGTTGATCGATGGCGGTGCGAAAGCCATCGGTATTTTTAAGCAGCGTCGTGATATCCCGAAACATGACTCCGGGTTTAGGAAAATCGGGAATGGTGCGAATAAGCGATTTGATCTCCTTCATTCTATTCTCCAAGATAAGCCTTGCGCACCTGCGGGTTGTTCAGCAATTCGCGCGCCGGGCCGCTCAAGGCGATCAGGCCGCCATCCATAACGTAAGCCTTGTCGCTCGCTTCCAGCGCGAGCTTGGCGTTTTGCTCAACCAGCAGCAGCGTGACCCCTTCGCTGGCGATGCCCGTAATTGTCTCGAAAATTTTTCCCACCATGAGAGGCGCCAATCCCATACTGGGTTCGTCGAGCAGCAGTAATTTCGGGTGACTCATGAGTGCGCGTCCTATGGCCAGCATCTGCTGTTCACCGCCCGAAAGCGTGCCAGCGGTTTGGCTGCGCCGCTCCTTAAGGCGCGGGAACAATTGGTAAACGTGTTCTAGCTCGTCTCTGTCGGAAACGCGACAGTATGCGCCCATTTCCAAGTTCTCTTCGACAGTGAGTCGGCCGAAAATGCCGCGCCCTTCGGGCACCAGCGCCATGCCGCGGCGTACTAGCTGGTAGGAAGGAAGGTGCGTGATCGAGTCGCCCTGATAGCGAACTTCTCCTGCGACGTGAAGAAGCAGTCCGCAAATCGCCTTAAGAGTGGTGGTCTTGCCGGCTCCATTTGAACCGATCAACGCAACCAATTCCCCTTCACTGATCTCGAGGTCGATACCTTTCACCGCGTTAATGCCGCCATAAGATGCTTTCAAACCGCGCACTTCGAGCAGCTTCACACTCCTCCCAAATATGCTTCAATTACAGCTGGATCATGTTGCACTTGTTGCGGTGCTCCTTCCGCTATTTTCTTGCCGTAATCCAAGACTGCCACACGGTCACACAGGTCCATGACCAGCTTTACGTCATGCTCGATCAGCAAGATGGTCACGCCGTCGTTGCGGATTGTTTCCAGCAATTCTTTCAGTTCCGCGGTCTCAGTGGCGTTCATTCCAGCAGCGGGCTCATCCAGTGCGAGCAATTTAGGCTCGGTAGCAAGCGCTCGGGAGATTTCCAGCCGACGCTGATCGCCGTAACTCAAATGGCTGGCCAGATCATCTGCTTGCTCTGAAATTCCGACATATTGCAAAAGCTCTAAA
>DASPRE010000054.1:0-100063 GCA_035624615.1 Burkholderiales bacterium
TCCTACCTTCAGGCTTGGCCGAGCAATCGGCAGTATAACGCGTTCGACGCGGCTGGAAATCCAGTGACAAACAGTTTCAGCGGCAACAGCCGCCTGTTGATTGGCGATTTCGTCCTGAAATGGGCACCGCACGGCAACTCCACAAGCACCAATTTTAAGGTGCAGGGCGAGTATATGTACCGCATCGAAAAAGGAATACTTGATTTCAACTCTGTCAGCACAACGCCGGTTCCCGGCCCGTATAGTTCCTATCAGTCTGGCTGGTATCTGCAGGGCGTCTACCAGTTTATGCCGCGTTGGCGAATTGGCCTACGGCGCGATCAGTTGTCATCTGGAACAGTGAATGTCGGCCAGGTGCAATACGGCATACTGCCCCCGCAGGATTTCCCCATACTGCTTGGCTACACCCCCAAGCGCAGTACGGTTATGTTTGATTACAGCCCCAGTGAATTTTCCCGCTTCCGGTTGCAATACGCATACGACCAATCCCGGCCCAATGGAGTCGACGACAATGAATGGACGCTGCAATACATCTTCAGCTTGGGCTCGCACGGCGCGCATACCTTCTAAGCGGAAACACGAATAATGAAAGGACATGCAATGAAAAAGTCTCTCGAATTATTAACCATGGTGCTGCTGCTCGTCGGATATCCGAACGCAAACGCGGCGCTCAACGTTTTGGCGTGCGAGCCAGAATGGGGAGCGCTGACACAGGAATTAGGCGGAGAAAAGGTCAGCGTATACTCGGCAACGAACGCGCTGCAAGACGCGCATCACATTGAAGCGCGCCCGAGCCTGCTCGCCAAGGCCCGCAACGCGGACCTGGTGATCTGCACCGGTGCGGAACTCGAGATCGGCTGGCTGCCGTTGCTGCTGAGCCAGTCCGGTAACGGCAAAATCCAGCCGGGTACGCCTGGCTATTTAGAAGCATCGAATTTCGTGACGAAGCTTGAGGTACCCAAGCAGCTCGACCGTGCGCAAGGCGACATCCATCCTGCGGGCAATCCGCACATACACCTCGATCCGCGCAACATTGCCAAAGTAGCGGAGGTTCTCACTGAACATCTGTCGCAACTTGATCCGGCAAACGCAACGACTTACCAGGCTCGAGGGAAAGCGTTTCAAGAACGCTGGCAAGCAGCAATTCAGCGCTGGGAACAAGAAGCGGCGCCACTCAAAGGAGTTCCGGTCATTACCCACCACAAGGATATGACTTATTTGATCTACTGGCTCAGCATGCGTGAAGTCGGTAACCTTGAGCCCAAGCCCGGCTTGCCGCCGACTGCCGGACATCTGGCTGAGCTCTTTTCTGACATGCAACGCGAGCCCGCGAAAATGATTCTGCGCACGCCTTTTCAGGACCCTAGGCCCTCCGAGTCGCTCGCAAGCCGTGCAAAAATTCCCGCGGTCGTGTTGCCGTATACTGTCGGCGGGGACGACCAGGCCAAAGATTTGTACAGTCTGTTCGACGATACGATTAAACGTTTGCTGCAGGCGGACAAATGAACTTCAGCGCACTCGATCTCAGCATACTTGTACCGGCGTTCCTCGCGGGGCTGCTGGTTCTCGCGACCCATGTGCCGCTCGGCATTCAGGTATTGAAGCGCGGAATCGTATTCATAGATCTGGCGATTGCGCAAATCGCCGGGCTGGGTGTGATCGCAGCGGATTTCATGGGCTTCGAGCCGCGAGGCTTCGCGGTTCAGATTGCTGCGGTGAGCGCTGCTCTATGTGGCTCGCTGTTGCTCACCTGGACCGAGCGGCGTTGGCCTGAGGTACAGGAAGCACTCATCGGGGTGTTATTCGTACTCGGCGCCACAGGCGGCATATTGCTGCTTGCCGACAATCCGCATGGCGGAGAGCATTTGAAGGATTTGCTGGTTGGACAGATATTGTGGGTGAGCTTCGCTCAATTAACTCCGGTGGCGGTATTGACAGCGATAATATGCGTCCTTTGGTTCAGGTACGAACAAAGACTTGGACACACCGGTTTCTATCTGCTGTTTGCGATTTCGGTCACGGCTTCAGTGCAATTAGTAGGTATTTATCTGGTGTTTGCCAGTTTGATCGTTCCAGCCTTGGCTACACGTAACTACACGCGCCGTCGACTTGCTGCCAGCTACGCACTGGGCGCCGCAGGATATGCAATCGGTCTCGTGTTTTCCGCTCTGCTCGATTTGCCGTCTGGCGCGGTGCTGGTGTGGGCGCTAACCGCGCTGGGAATTCTTTTTTACGCGCTCCAGGGTAAATCTAAAGTAAACCGCTGACCGGGTTTAATTGCGAGGACCCCACCCGTATGCTATAAGTCTTCCGAGTCCAGAAATCAGTTTGCCTCCAAGCCGCGAAGGGCTCGATACCGCGCGGCGAGGCTATTAATGACGCGAACGAAATGATTAGCACTCTGTGCGGCGGTAAGGAAATGGGCAAAGAAGAAACTCCCAATCCGAATAAGTTTCCCCAATCCATGTTTTATTCGTCACATCGCGCAACCTACTGGGTTGCCCTGTTTGCGGTATGGTTCAGCGCGATATCGCCCGCGCTGGCTGCGTTACGTTTCTATGGCAATTCCGAAGTTTTGGCGAATATTATCAGTGTTCAGCCGGCGGTGCACGATCCGGCCGAGCATCACCATTCCGGCGACGCCAAGTCCAAGGCACATGAAATTTATTGCTCATTCTGTCTGGATATGGCGTCGGTCCAGGTGCTGACATTGGCGTTATTAAGTTTGCCGTCGCACGAAGTTGCGACCGAGATCTCGCCAGTCGAATGCAGCGCCGAGTCGACATCCTCTTACCCTGCGCAACATCCCCGAGCACCTCCCTTTATACTCCGCTGATTTGCCCGGGCGAGCAGCCCGGATCATCGCCACGTTTCGCGCATAAGCGCAAAGTGGCGCAGCTTTTTTCCAATTTATTGGTTGAATCTTTCAGCGGGAGGCAAAATGTCTTTATTGCTGCGAGTGATTTTGCTCTCAATGCCGCTGCTCCTTTTTTGCGCAAGCGAGGCTGAGGGGCATGGTTTTGCTGGCAAACGATTCTTTCCAGCCACGCTGGCGGTCGACGATCCTTTTATTTCCGATGAACTCTCACTGGAAGCGAACCATATTCGGGAGCCCGAGCAGGTAACTAATGAGTTCTCGGTAGCTTACTCAAAGCGCATCACTCCCAACTTTGGATTGGAGTTCAACGAGACGTATCAGCACCTGGAGCCAAGTCAAGGGGGAAGCAAGAATGGGTTTGCAAATCTAGATGTCGGCGCGAAATATCAATTTTTCTTGAGCGCTATGCACGAAACTATTCTTTCCATAGGTTTCGATGCTGAACTTGGCGGAACCGGGAGCGGTAATGTTGCCGATTCGTTCTCGACTCTCTCTCCCGGTTTCTTCTTTGGCAAGGGTTTCGGCGATTTGCCCGAGTCAATGAAGTTCCTCAGGCCATTCGCCATTACCGGAACGATCGGTCCCAATATTCCCACGCGAAACAGTAACGTGACGACCACAATCGACCCGATAACTGGTGACATTAGCCAGGATTCGCAGCGCAACCCGACAACTTTAACCTGGGGACTTACGTTCCAATACAATCTGCAATATCTGCAATCATTTGTTCAGGATATCGGTCTTAAAGAGCCGTTTAACCGGATGATTCCCATAGTGGAGCTGCCTCTTACCACATGCCTCAATGCAAACTGTAATGGGCAAACGACCGGCACAGTGAATCCCGGGATTATCTGGTTCGGCAAGTACGTTCAGTTGGGCGCGGAGGCCCAGATTCCCATCAACCAGCGGACCGGAAACCATGTTGGCGTTTTATTGCAGTTGCATTTCTTCATTGACGATATATTCCCACAAAGCCTCGGGAGACCGCTGTTCCGTTGAGCATGCGTAGACTTAAATTCAATCTATTCTTGTGCAACTTCGCTCTTGCGGCCGCAACGCCGCTGTGCGTTTTGGCTCATGCGTTTCCCGATCATTCCGAACCGCGGGTGGGCGAGATCATCACTATTTCGCCTGCTCGTGTGCGCATCTGGTTCGATGGCGCATTGGAGCCGCTCTTCAGTACGCTGCAGGTTCGCGACGCGAGGGGCCAGCAGGTAGACCAACGGGACGGACATGTGGATGAATCGGACAAAACGCTGCTCGAGGGCAGCTTGCCCCGACTTCCACCGGGTACCTATCGTGTCATCTGGAGCGTGGTCGCCCGTGATGGGCACCGCACCGAAGGCGACTATACATTTACTTTGCGTTAGAGGATCGGATTATGTGGGTTAGTCTAGTGCACAGCGTTCCAAATCTATTCGACCTCTTGGCACTCACCACATGCATTGGAACTTTGGCCTGCCTCCTTTGGGTGGTTCCTTGTGAGCCGAAAGAGTCGCCGATGATCCAGACTCTGTTGATAGGATTGCGCTGGCTGCTTCTTGCTTGTCTCGTGGTTCTAGTGTTGAGCAGCGCTATTGGACTGGTACAGCGCACGGCGGAAATGAGTGGCCGTCCGTACAGTAAAGTGTTTTCGATACTGCTTGCGGTGATGTTAAACAGCCATTACGGGCAGACCTGGTTAATCCGTGTTAGCGCTCTGGCAATGTTGTGGATTGGATGGTTGCTTGGTAGACGAAATTTGAAGTCGCGCGCTGTTCCTTCATTCATGCTGGTTGGCACGGTACTCATCGCCTTGACGCGGAGCGCATCAGGCCACGGCGCTGATGCAGGCGATTTGAGCGTGCCCGAGCTTATGGATTGGTTTCATCTCCTGGCAGCCTCGCTGTGGGGTGGCGGCATGGTTGCGTTTACTGCCGTCATTTTCCCCACGTGGTTTCGCTACAAAGAGCAGAATGTCAAATTAATTGCCGACATGGCTGGACGGTTATCAACCCTCGCAGGGATTTCCCTTGCAGTAGTTTTGCTGACCGGCGCATACAATTTTTGGATTGAGGTCAGAACCTTTTCGGCACTTTGGACAACTCCTTATGGCAACATTCTCTGCATCAAGCTTTTGCTCGTGCTCGTGCTTATTATTTTGGGCGCCTCCAACCGGTATATCAGCATACCGCTGCTTAAGTGCCTTGCTGGCTATCCCCCTAGCGGTAACGGCAGGTTACAAAGGTTTATGCTGCATTATCTTTCCCGGATTCAGCGAAACGCAGACGGGACTAGCACCGCGCTTCACTTCGCTCATAAGGTAATCGCAGAGGTGATTCTTGTGGTAGGTGTGTTGATTTGCGCCGCATTGCTAATTCATGAAACTCCGGCCAAACATCAAATCCGTACCGATCACATGACCCTCCAACCACACCTCGGGCATGAATCGAACTAAGAAGCTTCTGCTTAAATCCTCGGCGAATCGCGCAGCTGCCGAATTGTGGCCGCGCGTTCCGTCCGCCTTGGCAGCTGGAAAGTGCTTAATGAAAGGTGCGCCAATCCCAACTTTTGAATGGGACCCAGTCTTTGCTTCAATCCCTAGCGGATTGACAGCAACGGCTTGAAGCCGAGAGTAGCGCCGAGCCTGTCGGCAGCATGCTGCGCCTCGCTGCGGGAAACATAAGGACCCGCGTGCACCCGGAACAAACCGCCCTTGGCAAAAATGGAAAGCGTTTCGTTTGAACCGGTAAGCTGCAAGCGCAAGCGCTCCAGAAACACCTCGGCGTTGGACTTCGATGCAAACGCGCCGAGCTGCAGATAAATACCGCCCGCTTCCGCGGAGGCTGGCACAACTTGAGCGGGAACAGGCGGCGGTGGGGGATCGGGCTCGGCCGGTTTTGGCGCTTGCGCTACCAGAGTTTCGCTTCCGGGCACCACTGTTTCCACTTCAACCATGCTGCTTCCTTGAACGGCTATGCCCAGCTTGTACGCCGCCGCATAGGACAGATCTATGACTCGCCCGCCATAGAACGGCCCGCGGTCGTTGATGCGCACAATGACCGATCTATTGGTTCGCAGGCTGGTGACGCGTGCGTAACTGGGAATCGGTAAAACGGGGTGCGCTGCGGTCATGGCATACATGTCGTAAGGCTCTCCGGACGATGTTCTCTGGCCTTGAAATTTTCTGCCATACCAGGAAGCGACGCCGCGTTCCTTGTAATGAACAAAGCGGGTCTCAGGGACAAATGTCTTTCCGAGAACAGTATATGGGCGGTTGGCGTATTTATTGAGTGGCTCGACGCGCGGTTTGGCATCGGGAAGCGAATCAAGATTCGACGGCGGATTATCGCCCGGGCCGTCGCCGAGATAATAACCGTTGCCGGGTTGTCGCTTTGGCGCGCTTCCACACGCGGCAAGAGCAAGCGCCAGAATGAAAGCATACAAGAAGCGAAGAGTGGAATTGACGTAGACTGACTTTTGCTTGCACTCTTCTCTTTTCACCCCGTACACCCCGCAGGCTCAGGTTTTAACCAACTGCTTGTGCGTCTGGATGCTCATTAAAATACCTAAGCCCAGGCAGATTGTCACCAGAGCCGTTCCACCGTAGCTTACCAGTGGCAATGGGACCCCGACTACTGGCAGAATTCCGGCCACCATTGCCATGTTGACGAAAGCGTAGGTAAAGAACGTCAGCGTAATAGCCCCTGCCATGAGCCGCGCGAAAAAGGTTGAAGCATCGGATGCGATGACCAGACCCCTGCCAATGACTAGCACGTACAGGACCAGTAGCAACAGGTTTCCAAGCAATCCGAATTCTTCGCTGAACACTGCGAACACGAAATCAGTGTGGCGTTCCGGCAGGAATTCCAGGTGCGACTGCGTGCCATTCAACCAACCCTTTCCGGTCACACCGCCCGAGCCCACCGCAATCGTGGATTGAATAGTGTGATACCCGGCTCCTAACGGATCGGTCGATGGATCGAGCAGCGTGAGTATTCGTTGCCGCTGGTAATCGCGCAACACTGTCCACAATACCGGCAGACTGGCGAGACCCAGTACCAGAAAGGTGACCATGATGCGCCAGCTCAATCCAGCGAGGAACAGTACGTAAAAGCCGGAAGCAGTAATAAGTATCGCGGTTCCCAAATCCGGTTGCCGCGCAATCAGAATAACCGGAACCAGCAACATCAGAGCCGCTACTACATAGTTTCTCAAGCGCAGAGCGGTTTCGTGCTTGTCGAAATACCAAGCGAGCATCATTGGCACCGCAATTTTCATGAGTTCCGCGGGTTGAATGCGGGTTACTCCAACATGCAACCAGCGCCTTGCACCGTTGACAACCTCGCCAAACAGGGCGACTACGATCAGCAATACTATTCCCAGCACATACATCGGTATCGATAGGCGCATCAGATGCTGCGGGGGGACTTTGGATACCCCCCACATTACGGCAAGCGCAATCAACATGCTGGCAAATTGGTTAATGGTTTTGGCATGATTCTGCCCGGTGGCGCTATAGAGCACGAACAGCCCTAGCAGCATGAGCAGACAAACTGTCCCGAGCAGGAACCCGTCAATATTGGCGGTAAGAAAACGCCACAGACGTTTAATCATTTGATTCCTGTTTCGCGGCAAGGGCTGGGAGCGGGTTTTCCGGCCGTTTGCCCAGCAGGTAAAAGTCTAAAACCTGACGCGCCAGAGGCGCTGCAGTGGCAGCGCCATGGCCGCCGTTTTCCACAATCACGGCAAGCGCGATCTGCGGATTATCGGCTGGCGCATATGCGATGAACAGCGAATGGTCGCGCTGCCGCTCTTCGACCTTGTTCTCGTCGTATTTCTCGTTTTGTTTGAAGGCAATGACCTGCGCAGTTCCAGTCTTGCCGGCGATTGGGTAGGCGCTGTTTGCGCCGGCACGCGCCGCGGTGCCGCCCGGACCGGTCACATCAACCAAGGCGTTTTGCACAAAAGCCAAGTTCGCTCGTTTGAAATTAAGGTTGTACAGCACCACGCTGGAAATACTTTTTAATTGGTTGGTCCTGCCGTCTTGAATATAGCGCACCAGATGCGGGCGGAAAGCGACACCGTTGTCGGCGATGATGGCAGTGGCATTGGCGAGTTGTAATGGAGTAACCAGCTCGTAGCCCTGGCCGACGCCCACGCTCACAGTATCGCCGGCAAACCATTTTTCCTTGTAACGTTTTAACTTCCATTCCTGCGAGGGCAGCAGGCCCACCCCTTCGCCTTCTACGTCAATGCCAGTCTTTTGACCCAAGCCGAACCGGCTGACGAAGTTGTGAATATTATCTATTCCAAGATCGTAGGCGAGGCCGTAGAAATAACTGTCGCACGAAACTACCAGCGCTTTGTGTAAATCCACCACGCCGTGGCCGCCGGCTTTCCAGTCGCGGTAGTGGTGGGTGCTGCCAGGCAGGGTGAAGTATCCTGGGTCATTAATTGTGTACTGCGGGCTACGTTTGTTGAGTTCAAGCCCAGCCAGCGCCAGGAAAGGCTTGAAAGTTGAGCCAGGTGGATATTGTCCGGTCAATGCGCGGTTAGTAAGCGGTTTGTCTGGTGAATTATTCAGCGCATCCCAGTTTTGTGGGTCAATGCCGTCGACAAATAGATTGGGATCAAAGCCTGGCTTGCTCACGAACGCCAGCACACCGCCGCTGGAGGGTTCAATCGCCACCAATGCACCTCGATAATTGCCAAATGCTTTGTCCGTGAATTCCTGAAGCCGTGCATCGAGTGTAAGGAGCAGATTGTCACCGGAAATCGGCGGGATACGGCTTAAAGTGCGGACCACCCGTCCATTGGCGTCAACTTCCACCTGCTCAAAGCCGGTCTTCCCATGCAACTGCATTTCATAGCTTTGTTCGATCCCGGATTTGCCAATGTAATCCGAGCCGCGATAGTTAGCGAGCTCCCCTTTTTCCTCCAACCAATCCATGTCATCGTCATTGATCCTGCTGATATAGCCGACGGCATGCGAAGTCATCTCTCCAAGGGGATAATGCCGAAACAAGCGCGCTTTGATTTCAACTCCGGGGAAACGGTAGTGATTCACGGCGATCCGCGCCACTTCGACGTCATTGAGCCGTGTGCGTATCGGCAAACTTTCAACGTTTTTGCTCTCCTCCATTACCTTGCGGAAACGCTTGCGATCCTTGGGCGTGATTTCCACCACATTAGCAAGCTGGTTGATAAGCTCCTGGAGGTTATCCACCTTGGACGGAGTAATCTCCAACGTATAGGCGGAAAAATTATGCGCCAGCACCACGCCATTATGGTCAAGAATCAGGCCGCGGTTGGGAACGATGGGAACAATCGAAATACGGTTATTCTCGGCGAGTGTGCTGTAATACTCGTGCTGGACCACCTGCAGGTAATAAAACCGCATAAACAACAGAAAAAACAGCAGAAGCGCGACCGCAGCGGCAATTGCGAGTCGCAGCTTGAAATAATGGAGCTCGCGCTGGTGGTCCTTGAGTTCTATGTTGCCGTTCATATCTGGTCAGGTTCAGGCTTGAGGCGCAGCAATATCGCAAGCAGCCCTGAAAGTGCTGGCCACAATAGGGTGCCAGTCACGCTGCTTAAAAAATATCCCCAGCCTATAAATTCCGCGCCGTTGTAAACCTTGATCAGCAAGATCGCGAGCTGCGAGACAAGCAATATCGGCAGGATGTGCCACACTTGCTCGCGCGCACCAAACATCCGCACGTGGCGACGCACGATTATTGCAAGGTAGACGAGTAACGAATAAGCGAACGCATGCTCACCCAGCAGCGTGGCGTCTGCCACATCCATCAGCAGCCCCATTCCCCATGCCGTGGCGAAACCTACTTTGCGTGGCCAGTAGATGCACCAATAAAGCAGTATTAAAGCTACAAAATCAGGTCTAATTAGCAGACCGAAGCCTGACCAGGGCAGCAGGTTGAGGAAAAGCGCGAGCGCGAGGGATAGGACGATAATACTCGTTTTTACTGGCAGCAGAATTTCCTGCGCTTTTGCTGCTTGGCTGGACATCAGTTACCTCTCCTGGCTTTTTTCGTCTTGGCCTCGGTCTTGGAAGACGGGTCTGCAATCAAGTTTTCAGGAGCCCGGGTCGGCGATGTCAACACCAAAACTTGCCGATGCTGGTTTACCCCTGCACTCGGTGTGCAGAAGATGCGTGCAAACGCATAGGCAGCATCGCGTTCTATTTTGGAAACCACCGCGACCGGCAAGCCATAAGGGTAAGTTCCATCAATGCCCGAGGTGACGAGTTGATCACCGGTTTGAAGATCGACATTGACCGGCATATAGCGCAGTTCCAGCCCGCCCGCCTCCCCAGCGCCGAACACTACGGCGCGCAATCCGTTACGGACCACTTGTACAGGCACGGTCTGGTCCTTGTCGGTAATCAGCGTGACTTCACTGACGAGGGGATAGGCGCGCGTTACCTGGCCGATAACTCCGATACTATCTACTACCGCTTGACCGGGCCTAATACTGTCCTCCCTGCCTTTGTCAATGACTATGCGACGCGAAAACAAGTCACGACCCGAGTAAAGAATTTCCGCAAGCGCCACATTTCCCTGAAAACTATCGCGAGCTTTAAGCAGCTGCCGCAGCTCATTATTTTCCTGCTCCAGGGCTTGATAGCGTTGTAGTTGTGCGGCATTCAGCAGATTTTGCTGCTTCAGCCTGGCGTTTTCATCCGTGAGGTAAGTGTGGGTGGCAAAAAAATCGCTGACGCGACTCAAAATCAGGCCGGGCGCGGTGGCAAGCTTTTGTAAAGGGTAGATTACGACCGACAGCGACAGCCGGAATGTTTCGAGGTATTTAAAGCGGGCGTCGGTAACGAAAAGCAGTAACGATAGCAGCGTGAAAAAAACCAGTCGAGTGAGAGGGCTCGGGCCGCGTTTAAAAAGAGGCGGTAGCTGGGTGTCCATCAGTTTCGAGCTGCGTGTCCCAAGTCCCCGGTCAGGTTGTGCTCTGCAATTAGTCTAAATCCCGTATGAGACTCGCGACTCGAAGTTGAACGGAAAATCAGTCGTTGGCAAAAATATTGCCTAGTTTGTCCATTTTTTCCAGCGCTCGTCCCGAACCACGCACCACGCAGGTCAGCGGGTCATCGGCAACAATTACCGGCAATCCTGTTTCTTCCATAAGCAGGCGGTCCAGCTCGCGCAACAGTGCGCTGCCGCCAGTTAACACCATGCCTTTTTCGGCGATGTCCGCGCCAAGCTCCGGAGGAGTTTGCTCAAGGGCGGACTTGACCGCGCTGACGATGCTGTTCAATGGATCGGTGAGCGCTTCCAGAATCTCGTTGCTGGAGATAGTGAAGCTCCTAGGAATGCCTTCCGCCAGATTGCGTCCCTTGACTTCCATTTCACGCACCTCACTGCCGGGGAACGCGGAGCCGATTTCTTTCTTTATCAATTCAGCAGTGGTTTCGCCGATCAGCATGCCGTAATTACGTCGAATATAGCTGATGATAGCATCGTCGAATTTGTCGCCGCCCACGCGCACCGAACCGGCGTAGACGATTCCGCCAAGTGAAACCACACCAACTTCAGTCGTTCCACCGCCGATATCAACGACCATCGATCCGGTTGCTTCTGCAATGGGCAGATCAGCGCCGATCGCTGCCGCCATTGGTTCTTCGATAAGATATACCTTGCTGGCGCCCGCTCCGATTGCTGATTCGCGGATTGCGCGGCGTTCCACCTGGGTCGAACCACAGGGTACGCTGACAATGATCCGCGGCGATAGACTGAACAGGCGAGAATCATATGCTCTCTTGATGAACAATTTGAGCATCTGCTCAGTAATAGTGAAATCGGCAATGACGCCGTCTTTCATGGGCCGTATCGCGGTGATGTTGCCAGGTGTGCGTCCGAGCATCTGCTTGGCCGCTAGGCCGACTTCCTGAATTACTTTTTTACCATTCGGCCCGCCTTCTTGGCGGATCGCCACCACGGAGGGTTCATTGAGTACGATACCCTTACCGCGCACGTAAATCAGAGTATTAGCAGTGCCTAAATCTATCGCGAGATCGTTTGAAAAATAGCTATTTAAAAAACCGAACATGTCAGTAATTCCGTGTTGTGAAAGTGAGTGGGTCAACCAAATCAATTATAATACCCTATTATGCTTGAAGATTTAAAGGTTTAAAAGGGCGTATTTCCGGTTTATTCCCGCAAGCAGGGGCCCTCTCCCAAAGGCTATGGATAAGCAAAATTCGTCTTTGTCTTTAGACGACGTCAAACGCATTGCGTACCTGGCGCGAATCGCAATAGATGATTCGGAGGCAGCTGCGGTTCTCAAGCAGTTGTCGGGAATTTTTGCGCTCATCGGTCAAATGCAGGCGGTGGACACCACGGGCATCGAACCCATGTCGCATGCCCAGGATGTCGTGCTGCGGCTGCGCGACGACAAAGTAACTGAATCCGACCAGCACGAATTATTTCAGTCAATCGCGCCGCAGGTGGATACCGGTGTGTACCTCGTCCCCAAGGTCATAGAGTAAAGGATTGGATAAGCAGCGGCGCAGCCCCCGCTACTTGCGCGCTTGGAAAAATCGTTGAATGCTCAATTACAGTTTAAAACAGCTATCCGAGCTGCTTGCCGCGAAAAAAATTTCCAGTGTCGAGCTCACCCAGGAATTTCTTCGACGCATCGCAGGCCTCAACTCGCGGTACAACGCGTTTATCACCGTAGACGAACAAGCGAGCTTGCAGCAGGCGCGCGCGGCAGATTCCAAGATCGTGCAAGGCCTGGCGCAGCCTTTAACCGGCATTCCCGTTGCGCAAAAAGACATTTTCTGCGCTAAAGGTTGGCGAACCACATGCGGCTCGAAAATTCTTTCCAATTTCGTTGCGCCTTACGATGCCCACGTGGTGCAGCGCCTCAACGAAACGGGAATGGTCAATCTGGGCAAGACCAACATGGATGAATTCGCGATGGGTTCATCCAATGAGACGTCGTTCTATGGTCCGGTGAAAAACCCCTGGGATACCAAAACCGTTCCCGGCGGCAGCTCCGGCGGCTCTGCGTGCGCGGTTGCCGCGCGCATGGCGCCCGCAGCGACTGGCACCGACACCGGCGGTTCCATTCGCCAGCCCGCAGCGCTTTGTGGAATATCGGGAATAAAGCCGACCTACGGCCTGGTATCACGCTACGGCATGATTGCCTTTGCGTCCAGCCTCGATCAAGGTGGCCCGATGGCGAAAAGCGCGGAAGATCTCGCGCTGATGTTGAATGTCATGGCCGGGTTCGACGAGCGTGATTCAACCAGCCTGAAACGTCCAGTAGAAGATTATACCCGCGACCTGGGGAAGCCGCTGACTGGGCTTAAAATCGGACTGCCGCAAGAATATTTTGCCGAAGGCTTAAGCGACGATGTAGCGCGGGCGGTGGATGCTGCCGTTGGACAATATCAGAAACTTGGCGCAACCACAGTTGATATCTCGCTTCCGAACACCAGGCTCTCGATTCCGGTGTATTACGTGCTTGCTCCGGCGGAAGCTTCGTCTAATCTGTCTCGCTACGATGGCGTGCGTTACGGTTACCGCGCGCCGAAATACAACGATCTTCTCGACATGTACTGCAAGACCCGCGCCCAGGGATTTGGGGCTGAAGTAAAACGCCGCATACTTATCGGCACCTATGTCTTGTCGCACGGCTACTACGATGCGTATTACCTCAAGGCGCAGAAACTGCGGCGGCTGATTGCGCAGGATTTCGCACAGGCCTTTAAAAAATGCGATGTCGTCATGGGGCCCACCAGTCCGACCACCGCGTTCAATCTCGGCGAAAAATCGGGCGATCCGGTGCAGATGTATCTATCAGACATTTACACCATCGCGGTGAACCTTGCCGGTCTTCCCGGAATGTCGATTCCCTGCGGCTTTGGCGATAAGAAACTTCCGGTGGGCCTGCATATCATCGGCAATTATTTCAGTGAAGCGCGCATGCTGAATATCGCGCACCAGTACCAGCTGGTGACGGATTGGCATAGCCGCATGCCGGAGGGAATCTGACATGCAGTGGGAGATCGTCGTCGGGCTGGAAACTCACGTGCAACTTTTGACGCGCTCGAAAATATTTTCCGGCGCCTCGACCGCATTTGGCGCTGCACCCAATACGCAGGCGTGCGCAGTGGATATCGCACTGCCTGGGGTGCTGCCGGTTTTGAACAAAGCCGCTGTGGAAAAAGCCATCATGTTCGGTCTGGCGGTTGATGCAAAAATCAACCGGCGCTCGGTGTTTGCGCGCAAGAATTATTTTTATCCCGATTTGCCCAAGGGCTACCAGATCAGTCAATACGAGATTCCTATCGTGCAAGGCGGCCATTTGCGGATTGTGGTGGGAGATGCCGAAAAGACTGTGCGGCTCACCCGCGCGCATCTGGAAGAAGACGCCGGCAAGTCACTGCACGAAAATTTTCAGGATTCAACCGGAATCGATCTCAACCGTGCAGGCACTCCGCTGCTTGAGATTGTCTCCGAGCCGGATATGCGAAGCGCGGCAGAAGCCGTTGCTTATGCCAAAGCTTTGCATTCGCTAGTTCGTTGGATCGATATCTGCGACGGCAATATGCAGGAAGGTTCTTTCCGTTTCGACGCCAACGTCTCAGTGCGTCGTCTGGGCGAGTCGCTGGGCACGCGCTGCGAAATAAAGAATCTCAACTCATTCCGGTTCCTCGAACATGCCATCGAATTTGAAGCTCGGCGCCAGATCGGAATTCTAGAAGACGGTGGTGTAATCGAGCAGGAAACGCGGCTCTATGATCCTGACAAGGATGAGACGCGCTCGATGCGCACCAAGGAGGAAGCGCACGACTATCGCTATTTTCCTGATCCAGACCTGCTGCCGCTAGATGTGACACAGACGTGGATCGACGAGGTGAAGGAGGTTTTGACCGAACTGCCGCAGGCGAGGCGCGAGCGCTACCAGCGCGAGTACGGCCTCTCCGCCTATGACACTAGCCTACTGACGGATTCCCAGAGGAAAGCCGACTTTTTTGAATTCGCAGTCAAGTTGCTCAGCGGGCCCAGCGCAAAGACGGTTGCGAATTGGGTGAACGGCGAGCTTTCCGCAATTCTCAACGATCGCGGAATTGATTTCCCGCAGCTTCCTTTGGAGCCAATCAAATTTGCGGATTTCATGAAGCTGGTTGTTGACGGAGTCATCTCCGGCAAGGCTGCAAAGGAAGTATTGCGCCGAATGACCGATGGAGAGGGTGACGCTGAAAGGATTGTCGAAAGACACGGTCTTACGCAGATCTCTGACGTGGGAGAAATCGAGAAAAAGGTTGATGAGGTGCTTACGGCTAATCCTAAGCAAGTCGAGGATTACCGTGCCGGAAAAGAAAAGGCCTTCAATTCACTCGTCGGCCAAGTAATGAAAGCGACCAAAGGCAAGGCGAATCCCCAGCAACTTACTGAAATTTTGAAACGCAAGCTGGCGATTTGAGCCGGGAAAAACTATTTTGTGCTGCCGGTGGGAGCAGGCTGGGTCAACTCGATGTAACGCTTCCTGTCCGCTTCAAATCGCTTGCGGAGCTCTTCCGTATCAACGCGCTTTTGCACAATAGCTACTTCGAGATCCTGCTTGTTTTTCTCCAGGATCTCAATGTCCTGGCGTAATGCGTCCGGCACCGGCTCGTTTTGCCGCGCATAAGCTGCAGCATTTTTGCGGCTCGCGGCAAGTTGATCTTCTACCGTTTTTAGCTGCGCTTGGGTATCGTTGAGCACTTGCTCTATTTGCTTCAGGTTGCGGTCGCGCGCCAGGTCAATTTCCTCGACGCTTGTGTAAGTACCCAACAAGATTGCGTCCCGGCGCTTATCTTCCGTCTGTTGTTTGTGTTTAGCTAACTCGTCGTCTCTCGCCTTGATCTGCTCGGGGGTGAGCGCCGGATCATTCTTTTTGATGACCACGCCCCCTTTGTTCAGCTCTTCATTGGCGCGGTTTTGGTATTGCGGGGGAATGGTATCTCCATAATGCGTGACGCCATGCTCATCCACCCATTTATACATCACGGCAAAGCCGGGAATGGCCTGCATGACTAAAAACAACAGCACGGCGACGTGCCTGATTGCGCACACTGATTTAAGCGGCATTTGCGTCAACACCATATGTCTGGCGGTACTTCCGCACTGCGAGCAAATTATGGACCAGTTCTTCCTTGGTTTGGAGGTAACTTAGAACGTCGTCCAGGGTAATGATGCTGATAACAGGCAGCTCGTATTTCATTTTGATCTCCTGAACGGCCGAGAGCTCGCCGCTGCCTCGCTCCATTCGGTCCAAAGCAATTACCAGGCAACAGGGCGTCGCCCGGTTTGCGCGAATGAGCTGCACCGAATCGCGCACTGATGTGCCTGCGGAAATCACATCGTCCACGATCAACACACGCCCACTCAGCGGCGCCCCAACCAACGCGCCGCCTTCGCCGTGGTCCTTGGCCTCCTTGCGGTTAAAGCAAAACGGCACATTGTGACCATTTTGCGCAAGCGCAATGGCAGTACCTGCAACCAGCGGTATGCCTTTGTAGGCGGGCCCGAACAGGACGTCAAACTGTATCTTAGCGGACAATATGGCTTTAGCGTAAAATTGCGCAAGCCCGAAAAGCGACTCGCCATCATGAAATGAACCGGCATTGAAAAAATACGGTGATAAACGTCCGGCTCTAGTTTTGAATTCACCAAAGCGCAGCACATTTTTGCTTACAGCGAAGCGAATGAAATCCTGCTTAAAATCGGACATTCCGAAGCGCACTTAAAAAGCCAATGACTACCACAGTATGTTACGCATAATCACCTTAAACCTCAACGGTATCCGGTCGGCGGTCACGAAGGGATTTCTCGGCTGGCTCGCTAAATCCGATGGTGACATCGTTTGTCTGCAAGAAATAAAAACGCAAGCAAACGACATGAAGCCCAACCTGCTTAGACCGCCACGCTACGAGGGATACTTTCACTATGCAGAAAAGAAAGGCTACAGCGGAGTCGGGATATATTGCGCCGTCAAGCCGGATAAGGTGATTACGGGACTAGACATTGCCGATATTGATTCGGAAGGCAGATACTTGCGATGCGATTTCGGAAATTTAAGTGTGGTTTCCGTTTATCTTCCCTCCGGATCAAGTTCGGAAGAAAGGCAAGCTGTGAAGTTTAGCTTCATGCGGAGGTTTTTCCCGCATTTGCGCGACATCGCCAAGAGTGGCAGGGAGTTCATTCTGTGCGGCGACTGGAACATCGCACACAAGGAAATTGATTTAAAAAACTGGCGCGGCAATCAGAAAAATTCAGGTTTTCTTCCCGAAGAGCGCGCTTGGCTTACCCGAGTATTTGATGAACTCGGTCTGGTGGATGTGTTCAGGCTTCTGAATAAGCAACCGGAGCAATATACCTGGTGGTCTAATCGCGGCCAGGCATGGGCCAAAAATGTCGGGTGGCGCATTGATTATCATATTGCAACACCAGGAATCGCGGAGAAGGCAAAGCGCGCGAGTATTTATAAAACCAAGCGTTTCTCAGACCATGCTCCGCTTACTATAGATTACGCCTGCCGCCTTTAACCGACTGCGCTTGAAATCGTGCACTCGTCACCCGAAAAGACCAACGCCTATCTTGAGATCTTCCGCAACCGGCGCATTGCAGTGGTGTTGTTATTCGGGTTTTCCTCGGGCCTTCCGCTCGCACTGACCGGCAGCACGTTGCAGGCATGGCTGACGGTCTCCAATATTGATATCCAAACGATCGCCTGGTTTTCTTGGATCGGCGTGCCTTATCTCGCCAAATTCCTCTGGTCGCCGCTCATGGATCGATTCATACCACCTTGGCTAGGACGGCGGCGCGGCTGGATGCTGGCCACGCAGCTCGCACTAGCGCTTGGCATCATCGCCATGGGCCTGACTTCTCCCGAGCGCTCGCTGCTGCTGTTGGGAATGTTGGCGTTGTACGTGGCTTTTGCTTCCGCTTCGCAAGATATCGTGGTGGATGCCTATCGCACTGATCTGTTGAACCCGCCCGAACGCGGCATGGGCGCGGCGGTAAGTGTGCTGGGGTATCGCATCGCGATACTGGTATCAGGAGGACTCGCGTTGATTCTCGCCGACCAGATCGGCTGGAGATCCACCTTTTTTTTGATGGCGCTTGTTATGGGCGTGGGCATATTGACTTCGCTGTTTGCGCCCGAGCCGCAAACTCCCGCTGCAACACCGCGCAATTTGCAATCTGCAGTTGTGGAACCACTTAAGGATTTTTTCTCGCGCGAGGGCGCAATACTGTTACTGCTGCTAATTATTCTTTACAAATTCGGCGACGCATTGGCAGCCACCCTCACTACTGCATTTCTGATACGTGGCGTTGGTTTTTCGCCCACGGATGTGGGCGTTATCAACAAAGGACTGGGGCTGGTGGCGCTTCTCACCGGCGCACTGATCGGCGGGATGCTACTCACGCGCATGAGTCTTTTCCGTGCACTGATGTGGTTCGGCTGGCTGCAGGCGGTATCAAATCTCTCGTTTATGTTTCTTGCCTGGGCGGGGAACAGCTATCCTTGGCTGGTGTTTGCGGTGGGATTTGAGAATTTGGCGAGCGGCATGGGCACCGCTGCATTTGTCGCGTTTGCCATGAGCCTGTGCAATCACAGATTCAGTGCAACGCAGTACGCGCTGCTCTCGGCTTTGGCGTCTCTCGGGCGGGTATTGTTTGGGCCGATAACAGGAGAAGCTGTAGTGCTCCTTGGCTGGGCAAATTTCTTTTTTATCACGTTTCTTGCGGCGCTGCCTGGACTGTGGCTGCTGTGGCTGCTGCGCAAGCAGATTCCCGTCATTGAAAAAAGCCGCAGTTAGCTTTTATGTTGCCTTCTCAAAACGGTACACGGCGATGCTCCCAAGCAGATTGGGAAACAGTTTGACGACGCTTTCTGCCGTTATTACCACCCGTTCCAAGATTCGCACGGCGTGTTCCGCGCAGAACGCCTCGAAATCATCGATCGTGCACAGATGCACGTTGGGTGTGTCGTACCACTGATAGGGGAGATTTTTGGACACCGGCATGCGGCCACCGAATACCTGCCAGCGCGCGCGCCAATAGCCGAAGTTGGGAAAAGTAACAATACCTTCGCGCCCCACCCGCAAAATTTCCTTGACAATGCTCTCGGTATGGCGCATTGCCTGCAGGGTCTGCGACAAAATGACGTAATCGAAAGAGTTAGACTCGAACCCGGAAAGCCCGGTTTCCAGGTCATTTTGAATCACGTTTACTCCGTTCCTGATGCACGCCAGAATGTTCGCGTCATCAATTTCCACACCGTAGCCGCGGACCGAGAGGGATTGCTTGAGATAGCGAAGCAATACTCCGTCCCCGCAGCCCAGGTCTAGAACTTTTGATCCGGGCTTGATCCAGGCAGCGATGGCGGCAAAATCAGTGCGCTCCTTGAGCGCGGGATCGTGCAGGATCGGTTCGCCGAGTTCGGCGTTCATATCTTGATGTTCCCGAAGTATGCGCGCAGCAGTGCGTGGTAGTGAGGGTCATCCAGCAGGAACGCATCGTGGCCGTGCTGCGCGTTGATTTCGGCGTAACTCACGTCAAGCTCGTTGTCGAGCAGAGCTTTGACGATTTCCCGGGAACGCGCGGGAGGGAAACGCCAGTCGGAAGTGAACGAAGCGACAAAAAAGCCGGCTTTGGCACGCTCGAGCGCTGCCGTAAAGTCGCCGCTGTAATTATGTGCTGGGTCGAAATAGTCCAGCGCCTTGGTCATCAACAAATAAGTATTGGCATCGAAGCGTGAGGCAAATTTTTCACCTTGGTAGCGCAGGTACGATTCGACCTCGAATTCGACATCGAAGTGGAAATTATATGTCCCTGAACGCAGTGCGCGTCCGAATTTTTCCATCATTACGTCATCGGATAGATAGGTGATATGCCCGAGCATGCGCGCCACGCTTAGACCATTCTTCGGCGTCACGCCATATTTGTAATAATTCCCGCCGTGGAAATCCGGGTCAGTCATGATGGCTTGGCGCGCTACTTCGCTGAAAGCGATGTTCTGCGCGGAGAGCTTGGGTGCGGCGGCAATTACCAGCGCGTGGCGCATGCGATCAGGATAGGTGATTGCCCATTGCAGGGCCTGCATCGCACCAAGGCTGCCGCCGATGCTTCCGGCAAAACATTCGATGCCGAGGTGGTCAGCAAGCCGTGCCTGCGCCTCTACCCAGTCTTCCACCGTGACCACAGGGAAATCCGCGCCATAAGGATTGCCGGTTTTGGGATTGATGCTCGAAGGCCCAGTCGAGCCGTGACAGCCGCCGAGATTGTTCACGCCGACGACGAAAAAGCGGTTGGTGTCCAGTGGTTTTCCAGGCCCCACCAGATTGTCCCACCAGCCGACGTTATTCGGATCATCGGCATAATAGCCTGCGACATGATGTGTGCCCGAAAGCGCATGGCAAATCAGCACGGCGTTGGATTTGGATGCATTGAGGGTACCGTAAGTCTCATAAACCAGGTCGTAGCTATCCAGCGCCGAGCCACACTTAAACGCGAGTGGTGTTTTGAAATGCGCCATCTGTGGCACGACGATTCCGACGGAATTCTCGGAAGCAGGACGGTCCGCGGTTGCGGGATCAAAAATTCGTTGGGAAATACTCAGTTCCATTTCTTGCGTCTTCATCCCCGGTCGTTCTGCGTTGCCTGATCCGGACAGGAAGAGGCGACGCTTTAGCGATATTTGTAAATCGCCTGCAAGTTGTCATTTAACTCGGCGATATGACCGGCAAGTAAAAATAAAAAACCCGCTTGTTTGGCGAGCGGGTATCATCTTTTAGCTGTATTTATTTAGCGCCCGCAAGCCGGTACAAATCGGCGCTTGATTGCAGGTTACTTTGCAGGTCGGCTTTTGTCAAGCAAATCGGCCTGCTCACACTTCAAAGGAACGCGTTCTTTGCCTTTTTATAACTTAACTGTTCAGGCGGGAAAGTAGTTCGCGTACTTTATCCGGTTCGTCGGCCTTGAGAATTTTTTGTGTGAGTCCGGCGATTTCGGGCAGGCTGGTTTTGAGCACCTGTTGCTTGACACTGAGTAGATTGGCCGGGTGCATGGAGAACTGGCGCAAACCAAAGCCCAGCAGCAAGCGCGTGAGCGAAACATCGCCGGCCATCTCGCCGCAAACGGCAATCGGTACTCCGGCTTTGTTTGCAGCGGTTATTGTATGGGCGATCAAATGCAGCACCGCAGGGTGTAGCGGATCGTAAAGATGGGCGACAGCATCGTCGGCGCGGTCTATCGCCAATGTGTACTGAATAAGATCATTGGTGCCAATGGAGAGGAAGTCGAGCTTTCTAATGAATACACCGAGCGCCAAAGCCGCCGCAGGAATTTCGATCATACCGCCGATTTCAACCCGGTGGTTATATGGGATATGATCTTTGTCGAGGCTGATTTTCGCCAGCTCGATGAACTGCAACGTTTGGTTGAGCTCCGCGACATTGGAAAGCATCGGAATCAGAATGCGGATATTGCCGTAATCGGTGGCCCGGAGGATCGCGCGTAATTGTGTATGGAACATATATGGTTCGGCGAGGCAAAGCCGGATAGCGCGCAAGCCTAATGCCGGATTAGGACCGCGCTCGGCACCATTCATGCTCTTGTCGGCGCCCAAATCCAGCGTGCGAATAGTGACCGGCAGACCGCGCATTTTTTGCGCAACTTTGCGGTACGCTTCCACTTGCTCCTCTTCGCTGGGCAAATCGGCACGGTTCATGTAGAGAAATTCAGTCCGGAACAGGCCTATGCCGGTCGCGCCATTTTCCTTAACTTGGTCGATGTCCTGCGGCAACTCGATGTTGGCTTGCAGTTCAACTGCAGTGCCGTCAAGGGTCGTGGCGCGGGTAAGTTTCAGGCGTTTAAGTTTTTGCCGCTCGAGCTCTCTCTGATTCTGGCGCAGCTTGTACTCTGCGAGTATCTGATTGTCAGGATTGACGATCACCACGCCTTGGGTGCCGTCGATCACCAGCACGTCCTCTTCGTGCACCAGCTGCCGTGCCTGGTGCAGAGCTACAATCGAAGGAACATTCAGGCTGCGCGCAACAATTGCGGTGTGCGACATTGGTCCGCCAATGTCGGTAATGAAAGCGGCAAAGCGATGCTGCTTGAACAGTATGAGTTCTGCCGGACTCAGGTCATGTGCAACCAGGATATTATTCTGCTCCAGGTCGATGGGCGGCGGTAAATGTCCTGGATGGCCCATGAGCGCCTTCAGCACCCGTTCGCCGATCTGGATTACGTCGGCCTTGCGCTCGCGCAGATAACTATCCTCGATCCGGTCAAACCGCTCAAGCAATTCGTCCATTTGCTGTTTGAGCGCCCACTCGGCGTTGCAGTGCTGTTCCTCGATGCGTTTCGGGGCGGCTTTGGAAATAATAGGGTCGGAGAGAATCATTTGGTGCAGATCGAGAAATGCGGAGAGTTCCGCAGGGGCGTCAACCGCCATATTTTCTTGCACGGCCTGCAGTTCTGTTTGTACTTCCTTTATCGCGGAAGCGAAGCGCGCGATTTCGTCCGCGACTTGCTGCTCGCGCACGGTGTAATGTGCAACTTCCAGCGTAGCGTGCGAAAGCAAATGCGCCTGCCCGATGGCAATGCCCTCGGATACGCCAATGCCGTGCATGGTGAAGCTCATTCACCTTCCCCAAAATAATTTCTTATCAAATCTACGATAGCCTGTAGCGCTTCGCTTTCATCTTCACCGCTGGTTTCGATGTTAATCGAGCTTCCTTTGCTGGCGGCGAGCATCATCACCCCCATGATGCTTTTTGCGTTGACGCGCTGACCATTGCGCGTTAGCCAAATATCGCTTTTGAACCGGCCGGCGAGCTGGGTGAGCTTGGCAGCGGCACGCGCGTGCAACCCGAGTTTGTTGATGATTTCAGCTTCCCGTTGCAACATCATAGCCTTCCGCATGGATGTGCAAAACGCCTTCGCAGCCGCCAGAGAGCGCTTTGTCCACTGCCACTTTCAATGACTGGTTGCGGTAGGTGAGCGCCCGAATCAACATCGGCAGATTGACACCTGTTACACCTTCCGCTTTCCCTGGTATCAGCAGCTTGGTCGCGATGTTGCACGGCGTCGCACCGTAGATATCGCACAACACCAGCACACCTTGACCCTGGTCAAGCTGTTTCAGCAGTTTCAGCGCTTGCGGCAAGATCGCCTGCGGGTCATCGTGTACCGTCACCCCTATTTGCATCAGTTGCGGAGGACGGCTACCCATTACATGGCTCGCACAGTGAATCAAACTTTCACCTAGGGTGCCGTGCGCCACAATCAGAATTCCTACCATATTCCCTCCTCGAATAATGAATTATCTTTAATATTAATCTTACTCCAGCACCCTCAACAAAGCAGCAGTGCAGCGCCGTTTGCTTTGCGGAGCCGCATAAATCGGGACACTTATGATGGGATTGCCCGCTGTTACGGGTTGTGTGCAACAATCTTTTCGAGCGCGTCTATCATCATCGCGGCAACATTAAAGCCGGTTTGCTCGGTTATCTCCCGCATGCAGGTAGGGCTGGTTACGTTGATTTCCGTGAGGTAATCGCCAATCACATCGAGCCCGACCAGAATCAAGCCTTCCTTGGCAAGTTGCGGTCCCAGTACATCGGCAATTTCCTGATCGCGTGGCGAAAGCGGCCGCGCCACCCCTGTCCCGCCGGTAGCGAGATTTGCGCGGGTTTCTCCCGGCTTGGGGATGCGCGCCAAGGCATACGGAGCCGGTCTCCCGTTAATCAGAAGAATGCGCTTGTCGCCGTTGACGACTTCCGGGATATAGCGTTGCGACATAATAGTCCGAGTTCCGTGCTGGGTGAGCGTTTCGATGGTGGCATTAATATTCACGTCCTGTTCGCGTATGCGGAACACCGATCTTCCCGCCATTCCATCGAGCGGCTTGAGAATTACGTCATGATACTGCGCGAGGAATTTCAAAATCAGTTCGGCGCGGCGGGTTACCAAGCTTGGCGCGGTGAAAGTATTGTATTTGGCAATAGCCAGCTTTTCGTTGAAGTCGCGCAATGCCTTCGGCTTGTTGAAAACTTTTGCCCCCTGTGCTTCCGCGAGCTCCAGCAAATACGTGCTGTAGATATACTCCATATCGTACGGCGGATCTTTGCGCATCAGCACAGCATCGAAGCGCTCAAGCGGCATCACCTCAATTTCGCCAGCCCGATACCAGTCGTCCTCATCGCCGGTCAGCGTAAGCTTACGCGCGTGACCCAGCACTCTGCCCAGTTGCAGCACTACGTCCTGCTGTTCCATGACGTACAGCTCATGACCGCGGACCGCGGCCTCGCGCATCATCGCAAAACTGGAGTCTTTGTACGTCTGGATTGAATCGAGCGGGTCGAGGATAAAGGCAAATTTCATGTTACGGAATCAAGCAGTCGCATTCTCGAAAGCTTTTTCGGTTTGCTCCAGCTCAATAGCTGCGGCGAGCAACGCGAGCCGCGCAATTACTCCATAAACATAGAATCGATTGGGCACGCAGCCGGGCTGTGTCGGATCAGGAAGCGAGCAGGGGCTCTCGAAAGCTAATGGCACAAAATGCATTCCGGGCGCGTTAAGGTTTTCATCCGTGCCGCGGCTGGTGTGAACACGGTAAAAGCCGCCAACCACAAAATGATCGATCATGTACACAACCGGTTCGGCCACTGCATCATCGATGCTTTCGAAAGTGTACACGCCTTCCTGCACCATTACCTCGGTAACCACCAAGCCTTCCTTGACCACCGCCATTTTCTGGCGCTGTTTGCGATTGAGGTCCCGCACGTCCGATGCGCTCTTGACAGTCATGATGCCCATGCCGTAAGTGCCGGCATCCGCCTTAACGATGACAAACGGCTGTTCCTTGATGCCGTATTCCTGGTATTTGTCGCGGACATCGCTTAGGATCTGCTCCACCCAAGTAGCCAGACATTCTTCTCCGCGGCGTTCTTGAAAATTGATTTCCCCGCAGGTCGCAAAATAGGGATTGATAAGCCAAGGGTCAATGCCGACGAGTTTGCCGAATTCTTCGGCTACCCGGTTATAAGCGCTAAAGTGGTTTGATTTGCGCCTCGTGGGCCAGCCGGCATGCAAAGGCGGTAGCACCGATTGTTCCAGGTTTTTTAGTATTTCGGGAATGCCCGCCGACAAGTCGTTATTTATGATCACTACGCAAGGGTCGAAATCGGCAAGGCCCAGGCGGTTGCCTTTGCGCACCAACGGCTCAAGCAAAAGGCTGCCGCTGTCCGGCAGCTTTATCTCCGTGGGCGAGGTAATTTCGGGCAGCAAGCTCCCGATGCGTACATTCATTCCCGCTTGGCGCAGAATGGATTGCAGGGTCACGACGTTCTGCAAGTAATAAACATTGCGTGTGTGACTTTCCGGAATCAACAATGCGCCTTTTGCGTCGGGGCAGACTTTTTCCACGGCCACCATCGCCGCCTGCACGCACAACGGCAGGAAATCCGGTTTGACGTTGTTGAAACCGCCCGGAAATAAATTCGTGTCGACCGGCGCGAGCTTGAAACCGCTGTTGCGCAAGTCCACTGAAGCGTAGAACGGTACCCTGTGCTCCTGCCATTTGCCGCGCAGCCAGTGTTCGATGGAGGAAACCCTCTGCACCAGTTTAATTTCGATTTCCGGCACACGCCCGGGAAGCGCAGCGGTCAAATGGGGAACGGCCATGGGGGAAGCGGAATGGAAAAAGTAAGGACTATTGTAACGGAATGCGCATAGTCTTGCCGACGAAAAAAAGGGGCGCTTGCGCGCCCCTCAGGAGAAGAACCCTCTGTTATGACGATTACAACACTTGCTCGCCGTGCAGCGCGATATCCAGCCCTTCGCGCTCCTGCTCTTCGGTGACTCGTATACCTATCACCATATCCAGCACCTTGAAGATAATGAAACTCATGACGAAGCTGAAAATCAGAGTCGAGGAAGCGCCAATGAACTGCGTTAATAACTGCCCGGGATTTCCTTCCAGCACGCCGGCAGTGCCGCCGATGTCCTTCACCGCAAACACGCCTGTGAGGAGTGCCCCGGTAAAGCCGCCGATGCAGTGCACTCCGAAAGCATCCAGCGAGTCATCATAACCGAGCATATTTTTCAGCCAGGTTGTGGCCCAGAAGCAGATGACGCCGGCGGCGGCACCGATCCACAGCGAACCGATTGGAGCGACGAAGCCCGAAGCAGGAGTAATTGCTACCAGCCCTGCTACCGCTCCTGAGCAGATGCCGAGTACTGAAGGTTTGCCTTTGACAATCCACTCTGCAAACATCCAGGCGAGCGCCGCCGTTGCGGTGGCGATTTGGGTGACCGCCATAGCCATTCCGGCGCGGCCGTCGGCCGCCACAGCGGAACCGGCGTTGAATCCGAACCAACCCACCCACAGCAACGATGCGCCGATGACCGTGAGCACTAGGTTATGCGGCGGCATGGCTTCCTTGCCATAGCCTATGCGCTTGCCCAGCACCAGCGCCGCAGCAAGACCCGCAATGCCGGAATTGATGTGCACCACCGTGCCGCCCGCGAAGTCGAGCACGCCCAGGGCAGCCAGCCAGCCCGAAGGTTCCCAGACCCAGTGGGCAACGGTCGCATACACCACCACTTGCCAAATGGCCATGAACCACAGCATGGCCGAAAATTTCATGCGGTCGGCAAACGAACCGCAGATAAGGGCCGGGGTGATAATCGCGAAGGTCATCTGGAAGCACATATACACCGTTTCAGGCACGGTGAGTCCCAGGTGCGAGACTGCGATCTTGGAACCGTTTTGGAAGATCATGCCGTGCAGGAACAGGCGGCTAAAGCCTCCAAAATAAGGCGTGCTGCCGGGAGTAAAGGCAAGACTGTAAGCTACCACCATCCACAGCACCGTCACCAGGCAGGTGACTGCAAAGCTTTGCATTACCGTCGCCAGCACGTTCTTTTTTCGCACCATGCCGCCATAGAAAAGAGCCAGCCCGGGAATGGTCATCATCAGCACCAGCGCGGTTGATGCAAGCATCCACGCCGTGTCACCGGAATTGATCTTGGCGACGTCAATGACGACCGGCGCAGTGGGTGCCGCAGGTGCGGCAGCCGCCGCCGCCGCGGGAGCAGCAGCCGGCGCGGCCTCGGGAGCCTTTTGTTCATCCGCCAGCGACAGACTACTGAAGTTAAGCGCTGCAAATAAAAGCAGAAAAGAAAAAATGCGTTTCATGCTGTTCTCCTTATAGCGCATCGGCGCCGGTTTCACCGGTGCGGATGCGAATGACTTGTTCAAGATCGAAGACAAATACCTTGCCGTCACCGATCTTGCCGGTATTGGCGGCTTTCTCGATGGCCTCGATCACTTGCTCCAGCATTTCCGTTTTGATGGCGGCCTCGATTTTCACCTTGGGCAGGAAATCCACAACGTATTCCGCGCCACGGTAAAGCTCGGTATGCCCTTTTTGCCGTCCAAAGCCCTTGACTTCGGTGACGGTGATGCCTTGCACCCCGATGGTGGACAAAGCTTCACGCACCTCGTCAAGCTTGAACGGCTTGATGATGGCTGTGACTAATTTCATGTTGACTCCTTAGAAGTAAGTAAGAATCGGTGCTGATTAAAACTTGAGCAGCGCTTCGAGACCGAACGAGTACTGCTGCTTGCTGGTACCGCCGTTGGTTTTCATGAACGCGTCGAGCGGGCCGTTCGGGAAAGGCGCATGCCCGTTCGACCAATCGTAACGGTATTCACCGCGCAGCTCGATGTTGGTATATGGCATATACGCCAACGTGTAGGTCATTTCCTTCCATTGCTGCTTCACGCCGGTCCGGTAACCATCTTTGTCGTCGAAATACTCAAGCCGTACCGAGCCGCGCCATTGGTCGGTGAACTGATAATTGCCGTAACCCGCGATGCCATTCCACGTGGCAGTACCATTGCCATCCGCGTCGAATGAGGCGCCGCCATTGGCGAGGTTTGGAGCCCCGGCGTTGCCTTGCCAGCCGTAATCGTAGTTGAGTATGAAAGTCAGCTTGTCGGTGGCGTTATAGGTTCCAATCAAATCGACCAGACCACGGTAGCCACCGGGGGAATTAGCGGCAGAAGGCTGGCCAGTGCCGCCACAGGAGCTGCCGCACAGTTTCTCGTTACCGAAATAGCCGGCAGCGGCGAAACTGAGATTTTTGAGCGGCGCATATGAGGCGCCTGCTTCAATGGTCTTGTTTCCGTTGGTATCCTGCAAATCATCCCAGCCGTTGTTGAGGCCCAGTATCAGGCTCAGCTGATCGTTGACCGCGTAGGTTCCGCGCACCCCGGTATGGGTAAACGGAATGGCGTAGCCAAACAGAATTGACCGAGAAAAGTTGGTATCCTGCGTAGGGTTAATCACTTCCGAGCCCGCGAGCGTTACGAACTTGCCACCGATACCGGTAAAAGGTCCTCTGGCGTATTGCACGAATGCTTGGGTCAGATCGAATTTGCTGGTGCTGCCCGGATTCTGGTTGTACGGCGCAATCACGTCGGCATCCTCGCCTACGGTAATATTGACCAGCCCGCCAAAACCTTCCTTCGGCTGCTTGGCGAGAGTGAAGGCCGCTTGATGCACGGTGAATGCATCATGCTGATTGTCGAACACCCGATCCGCCGACCCGTTCACACCCGGCGTGCCACTCGTAAAGAAGCCGTTGCCGCTGAGATGCGAATAAGAAACATCGATGTAACCGTTGAGCGTAAGCCCCCATGCGTCCAAAACGTCCTGCAGCGCCGGAACCGGAATTTTCGGTTTGGCGGGAGCAGCAGGTTCATCCGCAAAAACTAAAGCGGCCGTGCTCAACAAACTCGCCGTGATTAGAACCTGAATGAGTTTTCTCATTTTGTTTCCTTTCTAAATAAGAATTAAAAAATGCAGCCTGCTCATTAGCACAGCGTGTGCCAGATTGGAATGTGCTGCGAATCAGATGCTTAGATGCTCCTCGAAAATCGCGTGCTAAATGCGATGCACCACTTTAAAGCCGACTAACGAAGTTGCGCACAGATACGGTGCGCATGACGCGGCAAATTTGTTACACTCTTGTGGAAAGGCAATGGCGAAAAATGCTGAATCCGAAAATGCTGGACGAAATGAGTAAAAAATTGAGCGAAGTCCTGGCGCAGAGCCCGGTTAAGGACATCGAGAAAAATGCACGCGCTCTGCTCGCTTCCCTTTTTGCCCGCGTGGACCTAATCACTCGCGAAGAGTTTGACGTGCAACAGGAAGTATTGAAGCGCACCCGCGAGAAACTTGCCGAAATGGAAAGGCGCGTGGGCGAGCTCGAAGCGGCCCTGTTGCATAAAAATAATAGAAAGGATTAATAGGATTTTTCAAGATTCACTGGATCACTGAATTTTTTTGTCTGGTGAAATCTTGCAAATTCTGTCTAATGGTCTCTAATTCATGTCCCTTGCCGTTCTTTACAGCCGCGCACTTGCCGGCATGGAAGCGCCGCTGGTTACCGTGGAAGTGCATCTTGGCGCAGGTCTCCCAAGCTTTACTATCGTGGGTCTCCCCGAAGCCGAAGTGAAGGAAAGCAAGGACCGTGTGCGGGCGGCACTGTTGAATTGCCGTTTTGAATTTCCGGCCAGGCGTATTACGGTAAACCTTGCACCGGCTGATCTTCCAAAGGAGAGCGGGCGATTTGATCTGCCGATTGCCTTGGGCATACTTGCGGCATCCAAACAAATTCCGTCTGGCAAGCTCGGAGATTATGAACTCGCCGGTGAACTCGCATTGACCGGCGAACTTCGCCCGATACGCGGCGCATTAGCGATGATTTATTCAGCTTCGCGCTCGGGGCGGGCATTTATTCTGCCGCTGGAAAATGCAGCCGAGGCTGCGCTGGTTGAAGAAGCAGAAGTATATCCGGCCACTTCCCTGCTGCAGGTATGCTCGCATTTCAATGGGCATGAGCCGCTCATCCGACATCTGGAAAAGCCTCGCACTGTCCCGCCGTACTATGATGACATGCAGGAGGTTAAGGGCCAGGCGCACGCTAAACGCGCGCTGGAAATCGCTGCAGCGGGAAGCCACAGCGTATTGATGGTGGGGCCGCCCGGCACCGGAAAGAGCATGCTGGCCGCTCGATTTCCGGGCATTCTCCCTGAGATGACCGAAGACCAGGCGCTTGAATCGGCGACCATCCAGTCGCTGGCGAGCGGCGGATTTAAAATCGAGCATTGGAAAAAACGGCCTTACCGTGCTCCACACCACACCGCTTCCGCGGTTGCGTTGGTGGGCGGAGGAGGAAATCCGCGTCCCGGCGAGATTTCGCTGGCGCTGCATGGTGTGCTGTTCCTCGATGAGCTACCCGAATTCGACAGAAAAGTCTTGGAAGTGCTGCGCGAGCCGCTGGAGTCCGGGCACATCACAGTGTCGCGAGCCGCGCGTCAAGCGGATTTTCCCGCACAGTTCCAGTTGATTGCGGCGATGAATCCATGTCCGTGCGGCTATCTCGGGCACTTTAGCGGCAAGTGCAAATGCACACCGGATCAAGTAGCGCGTTACCGCAGCAAGATTTCCGGTCCGTTGCTCGATCGCATAGACATCCAGATCGAAGTCCCGGCAGTGCCTGAAGATGAACTGACCCGTCACGCGAGCGGAGAGACTTCCGGTGCAATCAGGTCGCGAGTCGAATTTGCGTATCGGCAACAGCTGGCACGGCAGGGAAAACCCAATGCGCAGCTTGCTACCCAAGAGATCGACCGCATTTGCATACCGCATGCCGAGGGCATGGAACTGCTCAGGCAAGCAATCAGCCGCTTGAGTCTCTCGGCGCGCGCATATCACCGGATATTAAAAGTCGCGCGCAGCATCGCCGATTTGGCTGAGGCTCCGCAGATTTCGGCCGCACACGTAGCAGAAGCCGTGCAATACCGGCGTTTCTTTGACCGCAGCAGCTATTGATTTGACGTTGAACCGGGTACACACCTAAAGTGGTTTTATGAAAAAAGCAAAGCTTAATATCCTGCTGCTGGCATGCGTCTTGGCATTGTCCTGCGCAACCCATGAACCTGTGAATCCGGCGCGACGCGATCTTGAGTCCGCGGCTGTGTGTTGCGACAGATACGAGAAGTTCGATTACCAACCGCTCAAGTTTGGGGATACGCAAAGCTTTACCATAGACACCCGCAGTCCCGCCTTCAATTTTGATGGCGGAAAAAGCTATTTCAAGGCGTTCCACCTGCCGGTGCAGGGCCGATCGTATTTCATCGTTGTCAACAGTTATTTTACCGACAAGGACAATCTCTCCCGTTCGCCGTACATTTTCCGTCCTGTAGTGATGTTGCTTGATGCGCAGTATCGTGTTACCCGAAGGATTGACCAAGGCGTCGTTAAACCCATTGAGTCCGGCAACAGCATGAATCACACTTCGCTGGAGATCGAGATAAGCGTCAACCCGCGGGCAGCCGATGAAAGATTCATGGTCGTTTATACCACGAGCGCCTTGCTTAGTCAGGTGACGGAATTGAGAGTGTATAAATACAGCTACGGAAGGATAGAAGAGGATTATCCTGTACAAAACGCGCCCATTGGTAGGCTCCAAATCCAGCTGACCTCTTGGAGAGAATAGATGACCGAGAACACTGCCGGCGGAATAGAAAGCTGGCGCGAGGAAAAGCGCTCTGCTTATCTTTACCGCTTGGTGGCGGCGGCCGAGGCTGGGAGCGCGCGGCAGGGACTTTTTCTGGAACTTTCGGATGCCGCCGAAAAGCAGGCGCAAATTTGGGAGAAGAAAATCCGAGACAGCGGTAACAGCGTCCCGCAAGGATATTCACCCGACATACGAACGCGCATAGTTGCGTTTCTATTGAAGTTATTCGGTCCGCGCCGGATGCGCCCCGCGCTTGCGGCGATGAAGGTGCGCGGCATGTCGCTTTACACCAAAATCGAGCCCGGTCACGCGATTCCGCTAAGCATCGAGGAAGTCGGCCGCCGCCACCGCGCCGTAGGGAGCGGCGGAAATCTGCGCGCCGCCGTGTTTGGAGTGAATGATGGCTTGGTATCCAATGCCAGTCTGATTATGGGTGTGGCGGGTGCGACGGCGGATAATGCCGTGATCCTGCTGTCCGGCGTTGCCGGGCTGCTTGCAGGTGCATTTTCTATGGCGGCGGGCGAATACGTTTCAGTGCGCTCGCAGCGCGAAATGTATGAGTACCAGATCGGGCTTGAGCGCGAAGAGCTCGAACAATACCCTGAGGAGGAGGCGGCGGAGCTGGCGCTGATATATGAAGCGCGCGGTCTGCAGAAAAGCGAAGCACAGCGTCTTGCGGAAGGCGTCTTGACCAATCCGCAAAAGGCACTGGATACGCTGGCGCGCGAAGAACTTGGGCTCAATCCGGAAGAGCTCGGCTCGCCTCGAGGAGCGGCGTTGTCTTCGTTCTTCTCTTTCGCTTTTGGCAGTGCCATTCCACTTTTTCCATTTCTGTTTGGCGCACCTGACGAGAACTTGTTCATTTCAGTCATAATAAGCGCAGTTGCCCTTTTCATCGTTGGCGCGGTCCTAAGTCTCTTTACTGGCCGGCGCGCGCTTTATAGCGGTTTGCGCATGCTGCTTATTGGCGCTGCTGCGGGCGGCGCAACCTACTTCATTGGCAAAGCCCTGGGTGTCGGTCTCGCTTAACTCGCCAATCTGTTTTTGAATAAGCGCGCACAGTCGGATTGCATGAAATTTGACAAGGCGGGAACTACAAGGTAACTTGTCGCCCCATCGCGCCGATTTGATATTCAGCTTGCGGGCGCAGGAACCTGTCATGGATTCCAATAAATACTGCTAAAGCGAGACATAACCCGTCCGCGAAAGCAGCACGGGTTTTTTTGTTTTTAATGCGGTGATATTCAAATGCCATTATCACGAGGCGAGCTGCTCGAACAACTGCTTAAACAGCGCATCCTGATTCTGGATGGCGCGATGGGCACGATGATCCAGAGTTATAAACTCGATGAAAAGGAATATCGGGGAAAGCGCTTGGCCGATTTTCCGCACGACTTGAAGGGTAACAATGATTTGCTCACCCTGACCCAGCCACAGATTATCCAAGGAATTCATTTGGCATATCTGGAAGCGGGCGCCGACATCATCGAAACCAATACCTTCAACTCCAATGCGCCGTCGCAAGCAGATTATCATTTGGAGCAGCTGGTTTACGAGCTGAATTTAACCGCCGCCAGGCTCGCTCGCGGAGTGGCCGACGAATTCGGCGCCAAAACGCCAGGCCAGCCGCGTTTTGTCGCCGGCGCCTTGGGGCCCACGAATAAGACCGCTTCAATCTCCCCGGATGTCAATGACCCGGGATTTCGCAATATCACGTTTGACGCGCTGGTCGCGGCTTACAGCGAAGCGGTAGGGGGCTTGCTCGACGGCGGAGTGGATATCCTGCTCATCGAGACCATTTTCGACACACTTAATGCAAAAGCGGCGATTTTTGCTGTCGAGCAGTATTTCGAGACGCATCAATTGCGCGTTCCGGTAATGATTTCGGGAACCATCACCGACCAGTCAGGCCGCACGCTCACGGGGCAAACCACTGAGGCCTTCTGGAACTCAGTGCGCCATGCGCAGCCGCTTTCCATAGGGCTCAACTGCGCTCTCGGCGCAAAACTGATGCGCCCGTATATCGAAGAACTCTCACGCGTAGCGGACACCTACGTTTGCGCGTATCCAAATGCCGGGCTTCCCGATCCGCTTTCTCCCACCGGCTTTCCGGAGGGACCGGAAGATACTGCGGGTTTCCTTCAGGAATTTGCGCAAAGCGGATTTATCAATATCGTCGGCGGCTGTTGCGGCACTACTCCAGCGCATATCATGGCAATTCGTGACGCGGTGCAGGGCATTCCACCACGCGTGGTGCCAAAGATAGAAAAAAAACTGCGTCTGTCGGGATTGGAGCCGCTCAATGTCGGGGACGATTCGCTGTTTGTCAACATCGGCGAGCGCACCAACGTTACCGGCTCCAAAGCTTTCGCGCGGTTGATTCTCAATGGCAATTACGGAGAGGCGCTGAGCGTGGCGCGCCAGCAGGTGGAAAACGGCGCGCAGATGATAGATGTGAACATGGACGAGGCGATGCTTGATTCCAAGCAGGCGATGATCAAGTTCTTAAATCTCATAGGCTCCGAGCCCGATATTTCGCGTGTTCCGGTGATGATCGACTCCTCAAAATGGGAGGTGATCGAAGCCGGCCTGAAATGCGTGCAAGGGAAATGCGTTGTCAATTCAATCAGCCTGAAAGAAGGCGAAGCTGAATTTATCAAGCGCGCCGTGCTCGCCCGGCGCCACGGCGCGGCGATAGTAGTGATGGCATTCGACGAAAAGGGCCAGGCGGACACCCTTGCCCGCAAAATTGAAATATGTGCTCGCAGTTATCACATCCTGGTGAAAGACGCGGGCATGCCGCCCGAAGAAATTATCTTTGACCCCAATATTTTCGCGATTGCCACGGGGATTGATGAACACAACAATTATGCAGTGGACTACATCGAGGCTACCCGTGCGATCAAGCGTGCGCTGCCACACGCCAAAGTGAGCGGCGGCGTGTCCAATGTCTCATTTTCATTCCGCGGCAACGACCCGGTGCGCGAAGCGATTCACACTGTGTTCCTGTATCACGCCATTCAGGCTGGCATGACCATGGGCATTGTCAACGCAGGACAGCTCGGGGTGTATGAGGAAATTCCCAAGGACTTGCTGGAGCGGGTCGAGGATATTGTGTTGAACCGCCGTGCGGATGCAGCCGAGCGCTTGGTGCAATTCGCCGAAACGGTTAAGGGACAAGGCAAGGTTTTGGCAGAAGACCTGTCCTGGCGCAAGGGTACCGTCGAAGAGCGCCTCAGCCACTCGCTGGTGAAAGGCATTGATGAATTTATTATCAACGACACTGAGGAAGCGCGAGCCAAATATCAACACCCGATCCAGGTCATAGAAGGTCCGCTGATGGACGGGATGAACGTGGTGGGCGATTTGTTCGGCTCCGGAAAAATGTTCCTTCCACAGGTTGTGAAATCCGCACGCGTTATGAAGCGGGCAGTGGCCTATTTGGTGCCGTTCATCGAGGCTGAAAAGCAGAAATCGGGCGAAGTACAAAAACCCAAAGGCAAGATTGTGATTGGGACCGTCAAGGGCGATGTACATGACATTGGCAAAAATATCGTTGCCGTGGTATTGCAATGTAACAACTACGAGGTAATTAACCTTGGAGTGATGGTGCCGTGCGAGAAGATCCTGCAGACGGCGCGGGAAGAAAAGGCCGATATCATCGGGCTGTCTGGCTTGATTACGCCTTCACTGGAAGAAATGGCCCATGTGGCAAAGGAGATGCAGCGAGAGGGTTTCACCATTCCGCTGTTAATTGGCGGGGCGACCACGTCTCGAGTGCATACCGCAGTGAAAATCGAGCCCGGATATAACGGTGCCACCGTCTGGGTGCCTGATGCGTCGCGCAGCGTAGGCGTCTGCAGCAACCTGCTTTCCGAACAACAGCGCAAGGGCTACATAGCAGGCGTCAAGCAGGATAATGAAAAGGTGCGCGTGCAGCACCGGGAGAAGAAAGGCCAGCCGCTGCTCACGCTCGTTGAGGCGAGGAAAAACAGCCTGGAAACGGATTGGAAGCAGTATATTCCGCCCAAACCCAGCTTTATAGGATTAAAAGCATTTACGGACTATCCGTTGCGGGAGCTGGTGCCGTGCATAGACTGGACACCGTTTTTCCAGACCTGGGAACTCTCGGGCCGCTATCCGGAAATATTACGAGATGAAATTGTTGGCGAAGCCGCGCACAATCTTTTCCAGGACGCGCAGGCGATGCTCCAGCTCATCATTGCGGAAAAATGGCTCAAAGCGAACGCGGTGATCGGCTTGTTCTCCGCCAACTCGGTGGATAGCGACGACATTGAGATTTACACCGATGAATCTCGCACCAACGTGGCCATGATTTTTCACAACTTGCGCCAGCAAAACGCCAAGCCGCAAGGCAATCCGAACCTTTGCCTTGCTGATTTCATTGCTCCCAAGATTTCTGGAACCAAGGATTATATCGGCGCCTTTGCTGTGACAACCGGCGTCCGAATCGATGCTCGAGTCAAAGCCTATGAGGAAAAACACGACGATTACAATGCCATCATGCTGAAAGCCCTTGCCGACCGGCTTGCCGAGGCCTTCGCAGAGCATATGCATTTGCGCGTGCGAAAAGAATTCTGGGGTTATGCAAAGAATGAAAGCCTGGATAACGACGCGCTGATTGCAGAGAAATACCGCGGCATCCGTCCCGCGCCGGGCTATCCGGCTTGCCCGGACCACACCGAAAAAAAGGGATTATTCGATCTGTTGAAAGCGCCGGAAGTCGGTATTACGCTGACCGAGGGTTTCGCAATGCTTCCGGCAGCGGCGGTGAGCGGCTTTTACTTTTCTCATCCGGAGTCTCGATACTTTGCAGTCGGCAAAATTGGCAGGGACCAAGCGCAGGACTACGCTCGCCGAAAAGGAATGAGTCTGGCTGAAGCGGAAAAGTGGCTTGCGCCGGTTTTAGGATATGATATTAGGTAGCCGGGAGCAGCCCGGCGGCTGGTTACTTTATTTTGCTCGCCCAAAATAAAGTAACCAAACAAAAGGACGCCCTGCTTCGCCGCCGCTGCGCGGTTTCCTGCGCAACTCAGTAAAATCGGGCGCTGCGCAACTCGCGCATCGCGCTCAGACAGTGCTCGCTTAAAAGCTCCCGATTTGACTTCGTCGCTTGGCGGCTCAGAAGGGAATTGAAAATCGCAAATACGCAGTTAGAGTCGATTAACAATTACTATCGTGGGTTGAGGCATAATATTATTCGGCAAGGAGGATCAAATTGATGGCGTACACCTTTGAAGAGTTGAAAGGCAAAACCGTGGCGGAGCTTCGGGATATCGCCAAAGGCATCGAACACGAGGCGGTAAAGGGTTATTCCCAGCTGAACAAAGACCATCTGCTGGTTGCATTGTGCAAGGCTCTGAACATTGCCACGCACGGGCATCACGAAGTGGTGGGGGTTAACAAAACTGCCATCAAGACCGAAATCCGGGCATTGAAGAAGAAACGCGACGAGTTTCTTGCGGCCCATGATCATACCCAGCTCAAAAACATCCGACGAACGATCCATCGCCTGAAGAGAACGCTACACAAGGCGACGGTCTAGATTTCAGCTAAAACATTACGCTGTCGGCAAAGAAAAATCACCGTTTCCCGCCAGACAATATACTGAAGTATGACGGGGCCGGTAAACGCAGAATTGAAAGGAGGCAGGGTTATGCTTAAAGAGTTCAGGGAGTTCGCCATGCGCGGCAACGTGGTAGATATGGCCGTGGGTATCATCATAGGCGCTGCCTTTGGCGCCATCGTTCAATCACTCGTTGCGGATGTTATTATGCCGCCGATCGGTTTGATTCTCGGCAATGTGGATTTTTCCAATCTTTTCGTAGTGCTCAAGGAAGGCGCTGCGGTAGCGCCGTATGCGTCTCTTGCAGAAGCGCAGAAGGCCGGGGCGGTCACGATCAACTATGGCAAGTTTCTTAACGCGGTAGTGGGCTTTGTGATTGTGGCATTTGCGGTATTTATGTTGGTACGCGCCATCAATCAGTTAAAGCGAAAGGAACAGGCGGCGCCGACGACCAAGGAATGTCCGCAATGTTTTTCAACCATCTCGATAAGAGCCAAGCGCTGCCCGAACTGCACTTCGCAGATTTAAAAGTGCCAACATGAGAACCGTTCGGCTCGCGTTCCTATTAACGTTTGTGTTCCTCGCCGTTTCTGGGAATGCGCGTGCCGCCGAGGAGGCGCCGAGCTATAACGTGGTGGAGCTGCAGGCTGAGGCGCAGCGCGATATCCAGAACGATTTAATGACGGCATCTTTATACGTTGAGCAAAGCGGCGAAAACGCTGCGCGAGTCTCCGATGCGGTGAATAAAATCGTGAATGAAGCATTGCGAGCCGCGCAGGAGGTTAAAAGCGTAAAAGCGAGCACCGAGGGTTACCAGACTTACCCGGTTTACAGCAAGACCGCCAGATTGGAAGCGTGGAGAGTGCGCTCTGAGATGCGCATTGAGAGCAAAGATTTCAGCGCCGCTTCCAATCTTATCGGCAAGCTGCAGTCTACGATGCGTCTTTCTTCTCTTGTTTTTACGGTATCTCCTGATGCGAGGCGGCAGGCAGAGAACGAGCTGATCGCCCAAGCCATTTCCAATTTTCGCGAACGTGCCGATATCGTTAAACGCTCGCTTAACGGACGCGGGTACAAGCTCCGAAAAATGAGCATCAACACCGGCGCGTTTCATCCCCGCCCAATGCTTGCCCGCGCGATGGCCTCGCCCTCGCAGGAGGTCACGGCGCCTAATGTGGAGGCAGGCACCAGCCAGATTACCGTTGTCATCAGCGGCACCATCGAAGTGGAATGAGGCTGGGGCATGGGACGATGGCTGATCGTTCTGGGCGTGATTCTGGTTATCGCCGGCTTGCTCTGGCCGTGGCTGACCAAAGTCGGCCTAGGTCATCTCCCCGGCGATATCCGCATCGAGCGGAAAGGGTTCGTCTTCTATTTCCCGCTCACCAGCGGGCTAATTGTCTCGGGTGTGCTTACGTTGATACTGTGGATCTTCCGCCGTTAGAAAACCGCGCCGCTCGGAACGCGCGGTAAGCCGCGCGCGCAAGCACAAACAGGGTAATAACGCCCAGCAGTGCGGCGAGCGCCTTCCAAAACAGACCGTCGTCCTCGCCCTGTTTCAGCTTGATCTCGGTCCACATTCTCGACATGATCCTCCGGTGCTTGCGGTCGAGGTCTTTCATGAACTCCAAATGCTTGGTAGTTTCCGGGTCAGGGAAAATAGCCGGGTTATTTGCGATCTCCGGTTTGACGAATGGCAGCGCGGCAGCGTTAGGATTTCCTGCTCCGATGAGGTTGGTCAGCTCCGCCGAGTTTTGGCCTTCGAGCATGAAGTTGATGAATTTATGCGCCAGATCCGGCCGCGGCCCGGATTTGTGTATGACCATGCTATCCATTCCTATCACCGCGCCTTCCTTGGGTATTGTCCAGTTTATGGTGAAGTTGCGCTGCGCTTTTTGTGCATCGAGCGCTGCCTGGAAAAAATCGCTGGAATAGCCATGCGCGAGCCAGATATTGCCGACCGTGAGTTCCTTGATGTAGCTTTGCGCGTTGAATGCTGCCCAGTAAGGCTTGGCGCGGATGATCAAATCGCGCGCCTGTTTCCATTTTTCCTCATCCGTGTCGTTGATGGAATAGCCGAGATATTTCATCGCGGCCGCCATCAGCTCCCGTTGCGAGTCGAGCACGGTGACCCGGCCTTTTACTTTGGTTAAGTATTTCGGCTCGAAAATCACCGCCCAGGTGTCGGTCGGCAGCCCAAGTTCCTGCATTTTCTGCTTGTTGTAGCCTATCACCGTTGTCGAATAGGCATATGGCACGGAATATTTGTTGCCCGGGTCGAAATCGCGGTTCAGGTATTCCGGCTTGATGTTCTTGAGATTGGGTAAAAGCGATTTGTCGAGCGGCCGCAGCGCGTCTTGCTTGATCAGCGAATCCACGGCGTTCTGCGTCGGCACAATGATATCGTAGCCGGTGGCGCCGGCAGCAAGTTTTGCCAGCATTTCCTCGTTGTCGCCGTAATAGTCCTGCACCAGCTTGCAATTGCAGGATTTTTGAAATCGCTCGACCGTGTCATCCGAGATGTAATTGTTCCAGTTGTAGAGGTGCAACATCTCTTCTGCAAAAATGCTATTGCTGAACAGCAGTACGCATACCAAAAGCCAGCGCTTCATTTCGCAACCCCCCGCAGCACATCGGGCGCGAATTTGGAGGCCACGATGATGGTAGTCAGCGTCAGCAGCATCAGCAGGGTGGAGACAGCGTTTACTTCGGGCGTCACCGCGATCTTGATCATCGAGTAAATCTGCAGCGGCAGCGTAGTGACTCCCACGCCCACAGTGAAGAATGTAATCACGAAATCATCGATCGAAAGGGTAAATGACATCAACGTGCCAGCGATCACCCCGGGCATAATCAGCGGAAATGTGACCAGTTTGAATGTTTGCCACGGGGTGGCGCCGAGATCACGCGCCGCCTCAAAAATGCTCTCATCCATTCCGGCCAGCCGCGCTCGCACCACGATGGCGACAAAGCCGATGCAGAATGTGATGTGCGCTATGATGATCGACAGCATGCCCAACGTCAGGTTCATCACCTGGATGAAAAACAGCAGCAGGGAAACGCCCAACAAAATTTCCGGCATTGCTACCGGCGTGATCACCATAAACGGCAGGAGTTTCGGCTTATAGCGGTGGATGGCGATTCCCGCCATGGTGCCCAAAGCAGTGGCAACGAGGCTGGAAACGATTGCGATAGTAAGCGAATTGACCGCCGCGCCGATCATCTGGCTGTCGTTGAACAGTACGCGATACCAGCTAAGTGTGAAACCCACCCATTCAGCATTCAGCCGCGAGTCGTTGAAGGAATAGACCACGACGATGATAAGCGGCACGTAAAGAAACGCATACACTAGGACTGAGGCCGACCACAGCCAGGAACTTTTAGGCATTTCTTACTCCTCGACGGCTGATCAACATCGTGATGCCTGCAAGCATCAGCACTGCGACAGTGAGCATGATGGAAAGCGTGCTGCCAAACGGCCAGTCGCGAGTTCCAAGGAACTGGTCTTTTATGAGGTTGCCGATCAGAATGTCGCCGGTGCCCCCCAGGATGTCGGGAACAGCAAACATGCCGAGCACCGGGATGAATACCAGAGCGGATCCGGAATACACGCCGGGGAGAGACAGTGGCCAAGTGACCTTCCAAAACCTGTTCCACGCGTTCGCGCCGAGATCCTGGGCAGCGTCAAGCAGTACTGGATCATGTTTTTCCAGATTGGTGTATAGCGGCAGCACCATAAACGGTAGGTGCACGTATACCATGCCTACCAGGACTGCGAAGGGTGAAAACAAAAGTGGCACTGGCGCAATGCCGAACCATCCAAGGGCATGATTGACCGCAAGGCTGAAGGCCGACTGCGGGCCCAGAATAATCATCCAAGCGTAAACGCGGATCAAGAAATTGCTTGCGAAAGGTAATATCACCAACAGTACCATAAAGTCGCGGTGCTTCTTTGGACTGTGCGCGATCAGCAACGCCAGCGGGTAAGCCATCAGCAGACAAATGAGGGTGCTTGCCATTGCGACGCCGAAAGATTTTATGAAAATCTGGGTGTAAATGAAATCGCTGAAGAAGAACTTGTAAGTTTCCACCGTGAGCCCGGTTTCCTTGCCTGAAACGCCTCCGAATATCGGAGCAAGCCCGCCGTAGTCACCGGGGTAGCGGAAAGAGGCAACCAGGATGATGATGCTGGGAAGCAAAAAGAACATCGTTAGGTAAAGAAAGGGCGGCCCGCTGACCAGCCACTTGGTAATTCGTTCCGAGGTCAAGAATTTATTCATTCAGAAATAATCCTGCGTCCTTCGGCCATGCGACCTCGACCTTGTCCCCGGTTTCGAAAAATTTACCGCGCCCCGGTGCCGAATTAGGCAGCAGCGCCTCGATGCGGGCCCCGTTATTGAGATCAACGATATAAGTGGTGATATCGCCCACATACAGCAAATCGCGCACTTTTCCGGGAAAGTGGTTCTCGCCCGCGACCTCTTCGATTTTGGCGGCGATGCGCACTTGTTCCGGCCGCAGAGCCAGAAAACCTTTTTGGCCCGGCGCGGCACCACTTTTGGCGGGCGCCCGCACTTCTCCCATGCCCGGGATACCGAGGCGCAGATAATCGGGACTCGTCCCCAGTACTTCCGCGTGCAGCATGTTGATACGGCCGATGAAGTCGGCAACAAAACGGTTTGCGGGAAAACTGTAAATTTTAGAGGGCACATCCATCTGCTCGATCCTGCCGGCGTTCATTACCGCGATCCGATGTGAAAGCGCAAGCGCTTCAGCCTGCGAATGAGTCACAAATACGAACGTAATACCGACATCGCGCTGCAAGGTTATGAGCTCGATTTGCATCTCCTCGCGCAGCTTAGCATCCAGCGCGCCCAGCGGCTCATCGAGCATCAACAGGCGTGGACGGTTGACCAGGCCACGAGCGAGCGCGACGCGCTGCTTCTGGCCTCCGGAAAGTTCATGCGGGAAACTTCCACCTTTATCAGAAAGATGAACCTGTTCCAGCGCCTCTTTAACTTTGACCGCTATTTCATCTGGGCTTTTCCCCGCCATTTTCAGCGGGAAAGAAACATTGCCGGCAACGGTCATGTGTGGAAACAGCGCGTAACTCTGAAAAACGGTATGTATCGGACGCTTCTCCGGCGGCGTGCCCACGAGGTCCTTGCCGTCGAGCAAAATCTGTCCACCATCCGGCAGGTCGAATCCTGCGATCATTCGAAGCAACGTGGTTTTGCCACATCCGGAAGGTCCGAGCAGGGTAAAGAATTCTCCTGCCTCAATATCGATGCTGACGTTGTCCACTGCCACCAGGTCGCCGAAACGGCGGGTAACATTGCGGATTTCTAGAAGCGCCATGTAAAGTCCAGGCGATAAAAACCGGTTATTCTAGCAAATATGAAAAAGATTGGAATCGAGTTGCCGGAGACAATCCTGGTCAACGCGCCGCTGTTGAAACCGTCGCGAAGCCGGCGTTCAGGTGTACAAAATAGCGACGGCCAGCATGGTGGCGAGCAATGCGGCGATAACCGACAACCATTTGTTTTGCTCTTTGTATTCAGTGCGCAACTGCTGCAGTTCCTGTTTCAGCGCCTGAATGCGGTCTTCGGTAAGCGCACGATGAATGAGGCGAGGCAGTTGTGGCAGCAGCGTGCCCCAGTAGGGCGCTTCCTGGCGAATGCGGCGCAACAGACCGCGCCAGCCCACTTGTTCGCTCATCCACCGCTCGAGGAAAGGCTTCGCGGTTTTCCATACGTCGAGGTTGGGATCAAGCTCGCGCCCGAGCCCTTCTATATTTAACAGGGTCTTTTGCAGTAGTACCAGCTGCGGTTGAATTTCCACGTTGAAGCGGCGCGCAGCCTGGAACAAATTTAACAGCAGCTTGCCAAAAGAAATATCCTTGAGCGGCCTGTCGAAAATCGGTTCGCATACGGCGCGAATGGCGGCCTCGAATTCGTCCACCCGTGTTTCCTTCGGAATCCAGCCCGATTCGATGTGTGCCTGCGCAACCCGCTTGTAGTCGCGGCGGAAAAATGCGAGGAAATTCTGCGCAAGGTAATTCTTGTCAACATCGTCGAGCGTGCCCATGATTCCAAAATCGAGAGCAACGTATTCCCCTTGCGGCGTGACAAAAATATTTCCCGGATGCATATCGGCATGAAAAAAGCCGTCTCGCAAAACTTGGGTGAAGAATATTTCAACGCCGGCGCGAGCCAGTTTTGGAATATTCACGCCCTGTTTCCGCAGTGCCTCGACCTGGCTGATTGGCGTACCCTGCATGCGCTGCATAACCATAACCTCGGTTGAGCAATAGTCCCAATACACTTCGGGAATCCGCAACAGCGGAGAATTTTCAAAATTGCGACGCAGTTGGCTGGCGTTGGCCGCTTCGTGCATAAGGTCCAATTCATGGTACAGATGTTTCTCAAATTCTGCGACCACTTCATGCGGCTTCAGGCGCTTGCCTTCAGCCCACAGCGTTTCAATTAGCGACGCCCCGATATCCAGCAACGCCAAATCCTTGGCGATTACGGCAGCGATACCGGGGCGCAGAATTTTGACCGCGACCTCGGTGCCGTTCTCGAGCACCGCAAAGTGTACTTGCGCCACGGACGCGCTTGCTACCGGTTGCGCGTCGAATTTCTGAAACACCAGGTCCAAGGGTTTGCCGTACACTCTCTCCAAGGTGGAAATCGCTTCCGCGGATGGGAAGGGAGGAACTTGGTCCTGGAGTTTCGCGAGCTCATCCGCGATATCCGCAGGAAGCAAGTCGCGACGCGTGGACAGCACCTGTCCAAATTTGACGAAGATTGGCCCCAGTGCTTCCAGCGCCAGACGCAGCCGTTCGGCGCGCGGCTTTCTGAGAGTCCGCCAGAATAGCAAAACTCTGAGCAGCACGCGCAAAGTGCGCACGCGTTCGTGCCCGAGAAAAAACTCATCGAGGCCGAAGCGCAGACTGACGCCGATGATTTTGAGGAAGCGGAGTAACCGCATGCGCGGATTGTAACCGCCAGATGCGCGACCGGCTAGTTGTCAGCGGGAGATATTTTGCAGCCGCTTTTCCAGGCGCTCGACATCATCGCGTAGGGCATCGACTTCGGCGATGAATTGTTTGACGTGCGTGGATTTGGCGATCAGTGGGCGTTCTTCAGTCCAGTATTCCGAAAAAGAGTGGCTAAAGCTGTCAAACGTTTGTCGGCCCCAAGTGCCGAAGCTTTTGACAGTGCTGACCATGCGCCGTGCAGCGATATCACCCAAGATATGGCTTAGATCTTCCTCCGCATCCCAGCCCAGGTTTTTCGCGACATAAGCGATTGCTCCGGCAAATTCGCTGTCTCCGCTGATTTCAACCTGTTTGTACGCGGCCTCGTCGTGCATTAGCAGACGCAACAGCAGCAGCGGGGTTAAGAAAAATTTCGCGTCAGGCGCCGAATCAGCGGTGGCAGTTGCCGCTTCGCCGCCGGAGGTAATGGTGAAGGACAAAGAAAACGGTGGGATTAGGAAACGAACGGTCTTGCCGGCAAAGGGCTTAAGTCGTTCGCGCGACCAGGTTTCGCCACGCAACAGGTGATTCAGCGCCCCGTGCAGCATGTTTAGCAGTCAGCGAACATGATGGATGCCGGTAAGCAGCCAGACCGATTTGGGGTCGTTCAAAGATTTCTGCACGTTCCAGATTTCATAGAACGGCCGGGCTGGCGCGCTGGCCGCTTTACGGCTTAGCCCGCTGAAGCGCACGCTGGCATTGGCTATATTGCCGTCGATCGCGAGTTCCAACAATTCGGCATCCAGCGTGAGGATATCGGTTTTCTGCCGCTGGTCGCCGCGCGCTGCGATTTGTCTGCTCAAATCATGGAATGCTTGGAGTGTCGCGTAGTCGCGGATCACATCAAGATCCTTGGCATCAATTGCCGCTAGCAGGCGGGAAAAGCCTTCCTTGGCGTTGCGCAGGAAAGGGTCGATTTCGAAACCAATCGGATACGGTGTGGGCCGCGTGGTGCCGCCGAACATTCTGGCGGGCGGCGAGGGAGTAGTTTCAGCCCCCAGCGACGCGTACTGCATCGTTTCATTTATCGGCTTCTTGCGCATCACGCGGAATAGGAAGAACCCAGTGCTGAACAATAGCGCAAGCATCGCGAAGTCAGCAAAGCGAATTCGATCGAAAGCGGCTCCGGTTAATAGCGCTGCGACCAATCCGCCAGCCGTCAATCCTGAAAGGGGCCGGGTTTGCTCTGCTGGAGCAGGTATGGGCACGGGGGGCTGGATCGGACGAGGGGGAAGCGGAGTGGCGTGCTGCCTTGCCGGATTATGCCGTTTGCCGATGCTGTTCCCGTTGCCGAGGTGCTTGGTGGCGTGAGCGTCAAAACCAGCAAGTCCGAGACCTAACACGGCTAGGAACAGCAGCAGGGCCGATTTATTTAAGGCGCTTTGACTCATATTCAGGATTCTATCACTTGGAATTCGGGCCGAATATCGAATTGCAAATATCGTTGGGCTGATCTTACGAAAGATTCAGCCTCCTGCGGGCTCTTGCCGCTCGCGAAAATGAAGCCGAGGTAACTCGCTCCTTCAGGGGGCGGGGTAACAATATGCCCGATTTCAGCGGTAATCTGGATATCGGTGATACCCGCCAATTTCACGGCAAGGTCAAGATTGTGCGCACCCTGGTATATCCCGCGGGTGGGAATGGGTATCATCATCACCGCTACAGATTTTTCAGGACTAAACGCTGGCAATGGTTCGCCCAACGCTTGGCGCAAAATCAGTTCCTCGATGCTCATTCCCAGCCAGTGGCGCAGCACGCGGCCGCACAAGCCACCGATTGAACGTGCCGCTATTTCCAGAAGCCAAATGCCCGAGCTGTTTACGCGCATCTCAGCATGCACTGGGCCGGCGGTGAGTCCCGCGATCCCGCAGGCGCACTGAACCGTGTGCCGTATTTGATCCTGCGTGTCTTGCGGAAGGCGGGAAGGAGCCACGTAAACTGTTTCCTCGAAGTAGGGCCCGTCCAGCGGATCAGGCTTGTCGAATAGCGCCAGGGTCTTGAGACGGCCGTTTTCCAATATGCCCTCAAGGGCGTATTCCATGCCCGGAATGAAGCTTTCAATAATTATCCCTAGCGCTTTCGCATCGCGGTCGGCTTTATTCTGGATTGCGCGCACCCGGCTTACCGCCTGCAGGTATTGCAGCGGATCGTCGGCACGGATTACGCCCCGGCTTGCCGAGAGCCTTCTTGCTTTGACTACTACCGGGAAATGCAGCCTGGGAATCAGGGCAGCGGAGTCTGTATTGTCCTGCAAATGGTGAAATTCAGGACAGTTGTATCCATTTGAGCTCAGCAGCTTGCGGAATTCCAGTTTGTCGCGCAGCGCTCGCACCGCCTCAGGTTTGTTTCCATTTAGCCCAAGGCGTTCATTGAGCAATGCGGCAAGCTCGAGGCCGTGATCATCCACTGCCAGTACGGCATCGACCCGGCGCGTGAGGGACTGCAAAATAATTTCACCTGCCTGTTCGGGCCTGTCGAATTGCACCGACATGATCGGAGCTAACCCCCATTGTGGCGCCAGTTGATGGCAGTAATCGGCTGCGCTGATGATCTCAACATTGAGCACTTCGGCAGCCGCGAGGAAATCGTTGTTGCGGTAAGAAGTGGTGGGGAGAAGGAGGAGCATCTGCCTCATTTTTCGAATCCCAAACTGCCGAGGCGCGAACACACCGGGCTAGGTGTTAAAAACTCTGCAGCTGCTGATGGGTTGGTTCGGCACAGCAATACCAAGGCTCCGATAGCCGGGGAATTGAAATTTGATTTTTTGATTCAGGCAAAGCGGAGGCCGGAATGCCCAGCGCGCTGTGCGCCATTTGCCAGATGCGTTCAAATATTTCGCCACGAGGCAACTTATTTGATTGTTCAACCATCGATTGCGTCTCGTATTGCAAACGGTCTACCCGTGGGTCTCGATGCTGCCACGGATAACCCAGAAGAACCGGGTCGAAATCACCGATCAGATCGCGGAAACCCGGCAATTGCAGCAGATATGATCCTGCGGGGATCAACAGGCGAAGGGAGAGTTGCACCGGCGGCACACTCTCCACGAGATCAAGATCGGCGATGCGCCGCAACAGTTCGATATATCCTTCGAGAGTCGTCCACGGAGTGAATGCGACAAAAGTCGGGGCGAAAGCAATGCCGACATGGTGCATCAGCGCCACCACGCGGTTGAAATCCTCGCTTGAGTGGTTTTTTGCCAAGTATTCCAGGACACGGTCATCTACTGATTCTACTGCCGAAGTGATGAACAGGCAGCCGGTGTTTTTCAGTTCCGGCAGCAGCCCCGCATTTTCGATAAGATGCTGCACTTTAATGGTGGCGTCATAAGTTACCCCGCGAAATTCACTGTGGAGAGCGCGCGCTATTTTCAGGGCATGGGTTGGCCCGTTGAAGAAATCGGGGTCCCCGAAAGAAATGTGTTGCGCGCCCATCGCTATCTGCTGGCGGATATCGGCCAGCACTACCTCCGCTGGCACAATGCGGAACCTGCCCTGATACACGGGCACCACGGGGCAATGGCGGCATAGATGCCTGCAGCCCCGGCTGGCTTCAGCAAAGCCAACCAGTTTGGATTCCCCGTCCGGAAGCTCCAGCCGGGCGTACCTCTGTAAAACCGGAAGAACTGAACGCTCAGGCAATACGAAACTGATTTTTTTTAGATTGACTACCGGCTCGACTTGTTTAGCGTAGACTCGCCCGTTTCTGAGGCGTTGTGCGAGGTTTAGCAGCCCCGGCTCAAATTCACCGCCCAGAACGGTTTGCATTCCGAGGCTTTTAAAAAGCAGTTCATTCATGGGTGCATACAAGCCGTAGGCGCACAAATGCGCCTTGGGAGAAAGCTTTTTGATGCGTGGCAGTGCTTCAATCGCGATGCGCGTTCCGGTATGCATGCCAACGTAAATGGCAACCAGCGATGTTTGCTCCAGCTCCGCCGCGTCGAGTTTTTGCAATGACAGATCAATACAGCCCACTTCAAATCCCGCGCGCTTCAGCCATGCTGCCGGCTCAGCCAGCGCGAAGGGTTGTCGCCCCAGCTCGTAAGGGTTGATCAGAACGACTTTGAATTTAGCGGCTAAGCGGGATTGCAAGCCGTTGGCATCGATGGGAACAGGATCCACGGTCAATACTTATAGCCGCGATGCAGCGCCACGACTCCGGCGCTGAGATTAAAATATTCAACGCGCTCGAATCCGGCCTGTTCCATCATCTGTTTCAGTTCCTCCTGCGCGGGATGCATACGGATGGATTCGGCAAGATAGCGGTAGCTGTCGGCATCGTTGACCACGAGCTTGCCCAGGGCCGGCAATAGCTTGAACGAATATGCATCGTAGAAGGGTTGCAGCGGTTCCCAGATTTTGGAAAATTCCAGCACTAAAAGCCGTCCTCCGGGCCTCAACACGCGCAGCATTTCACGAAGCGCCAAATCCTTGTGCGTCATGTTCCTTAGACCAAAAGCAACGCTCACGCAATCGAAGTAGTCGCTTGGGAATGGAAGTTTTTCCGCACTGCATTGTGCGGTCGGCAACGTGAGGCCATGATCGAGTAATCGGTCGCGGCCGAGCCTGAGCATGCTGTTGTTTATATCAGTGAACCATATTGTGCCGCTTTTGCCCACACGCTTGGCGAACAGCAGACTCATATCTGCAGTGCCGCCTGCGATATCCAGCACACGATCGCCGGTTTTAGTCGCGCTCAATTCGGCGGCAAAACGCTTCCACAGCCGATGCACGCCCAGCGACATCAGGTCATTCATTAAATCGTAGCGATTCGCCACCGAGTTGAAGACTCCCGCAACCCGAGAGGTTTTTTCCTCCTCAGTGACTTTTTGGAATCCAAAATCGGTAGATTTACTCATAACCATTATTTAAAAGATCAGCCGTATGAGAATAGCAATGGCCGATAAACGTCCAAGCATTTCGCAATTTCCCGAAAGCCTCGGTTTGCATTGTTTTCCACGCCGTTTTTATTTGGATTTAGGGCGCGACTCAAACGCGCCTGCGACGGGCTCGCGACTTGCCCCCGCGCTTTCCATGCGCTGCAAGTATTCCTGCCACATTCTTTCCTGGTTTTCCCCCAGCATGTACAGGTAATCCCACGAGTATATGCCAGTATCATGTCCATCGGAAAAACAGGGCTGCACTGCATAGCTGCCCACCGGTTCAATTCCGGTAATCTCGATGTTTTTCTTACCGGCCTGCAATGTTTCCTGACCGGGTCCGTGGCCGCGTACTTCGGCGGAAGGGGAATATACGCGTAGGAATTCGTACGGAAGCTGGAAGTTTTTTCCGTCAGAAAATGAGATTTCCATTACCCGTGACTTTTGATGAAGCTTGATTTCAGTCGGGGTTGGAGTGTCTTTGCCGAGTCCTGCCATGATCTTCCCGCACAGAAACCGCCGTTAAATTCAGGAAATCATCATAACCGACTTGGGACAAAACAAAAACCAATGCTAATGAAGTGGTTTTTCCGAGTTCGTTTTACCTGAGTTTAGGCGCTGCTGAAGTCGATGTGCTCATAGTCGCTGCCTTTTTCCATGAGCCGGGTGAGCTTCACGCGCTGCGGTTCGCTGGTAAATACTTCTATAACTCGTCCCGTCTGAAACCACCCACTGGGAAGAATCAGCGAAGGTTCAGTATTTTGGTCCGCCACGTCCGGCAGCAAAAAGGCCTGGACGTAGGGAGGAGGTAACCCCACACTGACTGGACGAACCGCAATTGGCTCCGGAACTCCCGGCAAGGCTCGAACGCCAATGTGCAGTTCGCCGTTCTGCTTGAGAGTCATCCATTGCACTACGCACAATAGAAATATCTTTCCGCCTGCCGGACAGGTTCCGATAAGTTGGTGAAGATTCAGTCGTGATCCGCCACCATCGGGCGCGCGCACCAAGCCGAAACCCTGGGGTCCCTCGTTTATGGTTTTCCATGTTTCCAGAGCAAAACCCATTTGGGAAGCCCGCAATTCTTCGCGTTGCTTGCTTAAGTGACCGAAGGTTGCCAGCTCTTCTTCCTCTTGACGCGAAAGTTGCGGAGCCCCGGGCTGCTTGAATGGTTTGCCGGTTATGTGATAATAAATTGCAGGAATGCCAGTGCAAACCTGCATCACACTATCTGCCTGACGGCGCGGATTAACCGCCCCGCTGCCCGGCTTGCACCACTGCTGATAAAGCAGTTTGAGAAGAGCTTCACATCCGGGCTGCGTGCAGTCGGCGCCAAGTCCGAGGTCCGCGGGTGACTGGCCTTGCTCGAGGAGGACAATTCTTTTCAACAGGTTTTTAGCAAGGTCGTCTACAATTAGGTAGCGGGTCGACTCTGGAGTACTTTCTTGCAACCGGGGCTTCACGCCTTGATTGCCCCCAACGTCTACCGCAACTACAAATGCGCTGTCTGACCATTTCGTTATGATGCTGGTCTTATCGCCCCACTTTTCCAGCCAGCGCTTGGCGAGTTCCAGCTGCTTCGGAGTGAGCGAAAAGGGATTGCCAAGGCCGAGCAACAGCGCTTGAGCGTAATCTACAGCGCAACTTGTGGCCTTCGCATCCCGGCTAAGGTTGTCCTGCACCGGAGCTCCTGCAAGGCTGTGTTTCTCGGCGAATAGATACAATGCGTGTAGGTGTTGCCACAAATCGGGGAAAACTTCGTGATTGGTAAGGAAATGCTCCAAGATGGATAGCGTCGTGTATCGAAGGCAGCGTTGGCATACGAGGGCTGCGTTTTTTCTGGCTTCTTCGCTGCCCTCGACCGCGTCCTGCAAGCAGCGCTGATATGCCGCACGAAAGGTCTGCCAAAGTTCCACTACCTGCTTCCACTGCGCGGTCTCCGCCGCAGTAAGCGGCAGCGGTTTACCTACGTATTTCTTTGCGCAGTCGGTCTGTACCAATTCCACTGTTTCGCGCAATACTTCGAGCGTCCTAAGCCGCTCCACGGGATTCATGCGGAATTGCAGGAAACGCGTAAGTTCGGAAATCAATTGCTGTTGTACTTGCGCCGAGTTGGTGAGCGGCAGTTGCTCAATCCAGCGTTTGCAGGAAGCGGCGTCACTCAACGCCGTGGCGGTTCCGGGTCGTGTGTCGGGAAGCGGCATGGGCAACATTTGGATATCACTTTTTCAATGCAGGCTAATCGTAAATCGAAAAAATGCTTGCAGTACAGCTCTTAAAGTTGGTGAAACGGCGCGCCAGGCGACGCGAAGCTCTTTTCCGCAGAGCAGTTGCAAAAATGCCTAGCATTATTGACTAATATTACCTGACATGCGGGATACCCCGATAAAATTTCGTCAACTTCCGAGCACGTTCGAAGGCGATCGGGTTTACTAATGCGCCACTGCACCAAACGCTTTTTGCAGCAGCTTGCCACTGTATTGGGCAGGATGAGCGCGTATCGCTTTTTCGTGCTCTTTAATCACAACAAACAATCCGTCGAGCGTTTTTTGCGTCACATATTGGTCCAAGTTGGGTGTGTTGGTCAACCCGAACCGCGATGCCTGGGCGGCGAATTCGTTGTATTTTTCCACCATCCCTACCTTGTGAGTAGCCTGGGTGACAATGGGCAGGAATTTGGCGCGCAGTTGGTTTTCCGTGGTCTTGCGGAAATACTTCGTGGCTGCATCATCGCCGCCGGCAAGTATTCCCTTCGCATCGCTCACAGTCATTTTTTTTATTGCATTTGACAGTAGCGGCTTGGCTTCGGGAACCGCAGCTTCCGCCGCACGGTTCATGGTTACGGTCAATTCATCGGCGTAGCTGCCGAATCCGAATTTGCGCATTACGCTTGCAGTTTTCTGCAGCTGGTCTGGCAGAGGAATTTTGACTTGCGGGTTACCGAGAAAACCGTTTTTAATACCCAGCTTCCCCACTGCGGCATTGCAACTCTGGTTCAGGGCTTCTTTCAGCCCGCCTATGGCGTCCTTATTGCTGAGGCTGGTTAAATCAGCGGCGTACACTGGCAGGCTCAGGGCCAGCCCGATTACAAAGACCGGGTCAATGCGCATGACGAGTCCTATATTCTTATGCCACGCCGTGTGTTTTGAACCAGTCCTGCAATTTCCGCCATCCATCCTGAGCTTCTGCTCTGCGGTAAGTTGGCCGATAGTCGGCATTAAAGCCGTGCGGCGCGTTCGGATAAATAACGATTTCCGATTTGCTGCCCGCTTCCTTAAGAGCCTTGCGCATGCGCTCTATGGTTTCCAATGGTATACCCTGATCAGCTCCGGCATACAAACCGAGTACCGGGGCTTTAAGCGATGCCACAAGATCAATCGGGTTTTTTGGCTTCAATGCACTAGCGTTGCCGGCAAGGGGCCCATACCACGCGACGCCCGCTTTCAGTCTGTTGCTGTGAGCGGCATATAACCAGACGATGCGCCCGCCCCAGCAGAAACCGGTGATGCCAAGCTTGGAAGTACTGCCTTTCCCGGATTTGTCCGCCCACGCGACGGTCGCATCAAGATCGGACATGACTTGCGCATCCGGCACTTTGGATACGACTTGATCCAATATTTGCTGAATGTCCGAGAGCTTCGATACGTCGCCCTGGCGTGCGTAAAGTTCGGGCGCGATTGACAGGTAGCCGATCTTAGCGAGCCGCCGGCAGAGGTCTTTAATATGCTCATGCACGCCAAAAATTTCCTGGACGACCAGTACCACCGGAAAGCTGCTGCCTGCGGCGGGCATGGCGCGATAGGCGGGAATCTCACCGTCCGACGCCGGAATTTTCACTTCGCCGGCAGTTAAGCCTTTGGTATCGGTGCGTATCGTTTGGGCGGATACCGGTTGCACAGCGAGGGCAAAACCGGTGGTCAACATACTCACCACAAATTCGCGACGAGTGAATTCGGTTTTGGGCTTTAAGCTCAGCAATTGCGAGTCCATAGGAGACTCTCCGTAGATATACACCCTGTAATTCTAACCCGATAATGCAGCTAGTGGCAGTGGCGTAGCCGCGCGTGTAATGCTAGGCTAGCTCGCGCTTTGCTTCGGTGCCAATCAGATGATCGCCTTAGAAAACGTTTCCAAAACCTATGGAAAGCAGCTGGCTCTCGCGCCTACCAGTCTGCAGTTCACTAAGGGTCGGATTGCCGCGCTGATCGGTCCAAGCGGCTGCGGCAAATCGACGCTGCTTCGCCTGATGCTGGGGTTGGTTCAACCTGACGAGGGCCGGGTAATTTTCAACGGCGAGCAATTGGGCGGCAATAACGTGGAGCGCGTCCGTCACGCGATTGGCTACGTGATTCAGGACGGAGGTTTGTTTCCTCATTTGACGGCGCGCGCGAACGTGGTTTTGCTCGCCCATTTTTTGCGGCGGAACACGTCCTGGATTGAGGAGCGGGTAAATAATTTGACTGAGCTGGTGCGGATCCCGCGCGCCGCGCTGGCGCGCTACCCAAGCGAACTTTCTGGAGGCCAGCGCCAGCGCGTCGGATTGATGCGTGCGCTGATGCTCGATCCCGAGATACTGCTGCTCGACGAGCCATTAGGCGCGCTCGATCCGATCGTCCGCAGCGAATTGCAAAGGGAGCTCAAGGGCATATTTACGCATCTCGGAAAAACGGTCATTCTGGTGACACATGACATGAATGAGGCGGCTTATCTGGCTTCCGACATTGTGCTGCTGCGCGAGGGGCGGGTGGTACAGCGGGGCACGCTCAACGAATTGCTGCATCATCCTGCCGAACCATATGTAACGCAGTTTATCCAGGCGCAGCGCGCAACGTTAGCGGAAATGCCATAACAATGCCCAGAACACTGTGTATTATTCTAATGCTGATCACGCCCGCGGTATTCGCCGAAGCCACGCTCAATATCGGCTCCAAGCGGTTCACCGAATCCTATATTCTCGGCGAAATTCTGACTCAGGCCGCAGGATATGCCAACGAAGCAAAGGTGGTCCACAAACAGGGACTGGGCAACACCGGGATATTGTTTGCCGCATTGCAAAGCGGGAGCATCGACATTTATCCGGAATATTCCGGGACCATCTGGTTCGAGTTGCTGAAAAAGAGTGCGGCCGGAGATCTCGCAGCGCTCAATCGCGCGCTTGCCCCACTCGGCTTGGCGGCGGCCATTCCGATCGGGTTCAACAACACTTACGCACTCGCGATGCAAGATGCCCGCGCGGCCAAACTCGGTATTTCGAGCATCAGCGATCTTGCTTACCATCCTGAACTGAAGTTCGGACTGTCGCAGGAATTCCTGAACCGCAAGGACGGATGGTTGCAACTCAAAAGCGCATATGCGCTGCCGTTAGAACCGCTAGGCCTCGATCACGGTCTGGCTTATGAAGCGCTGACCGAAGGCAAGATAGATGTCATGGATATTTACTCCACCGATGCCAAAATCGCCAAATACCATTTGCGCGTGCTCAACGATGACAAACACATTTTCCCCTCTTACGATGCGTTGTTGCTTTATCGCAGCGATGTGCCGGGTCGTTTTCCCAAAACCTGGGCGGCGCTAGAGAAACTAGAGGGAAAGATTTCCGCAAATCAAATGGCGGCGATGAACGCTGAAGCGGAGCTTGAAGGTAAACCTTTTCCCGCAATCGCTGCCGATTTCCTCGCTTCCGGAACAGTACCAAAGCCGGGCGGCCGGGCCAGCAAAAATTTGTTAAGGCTCATTTTTGCTGTGGACTTCTGGCGCCTGACCGCTGAACATTTGCTTCTGGTATTTGTGTCGCTTGGCGGAGCGATAGTGCTGGGCATTCCACTCGGGGTCTGCGCCGCCCACGTGCCCGTGGCCAGGCAGCCAATTCTTTCTGTGGTCGGAGTAATTCAGACCTTGCCATCGCTCGCACTGCTCGCATTTCTGATTTCCATGCTCGGCACCATCGGTGTAATTCCGGCGCTGATCGCGCTGTTTCTTTATGCGCTGCTCCCGATTGTGCGAAATACTCATGCCGGTATTAGCGACATCCAGCCTTCGCTTACAGAGGCGGCGCAATCGCTGGGGCTGCCATTCTTCGCGCGCCTGCGGCTGATTGAACTGCCGCTGGCGTCGCGCGCGATTCTTGCCGGTATAAAAACCTCCGCAGTCATTAATGTTGGGACGGCGACCATTGCCGCTTTTGTCGGCGCCGGCGGTTATGGCGAGCGCATTGTTCAGGGCTTGGCGTTAAACGATGCTGCAACCATGCTTGCCGGGGCGATTCCCGCCGCGGCGCTGGCGCTGCTGCTGCAAGGTGGTTTTGAATTGCTTGACCGCTGGCTGATTCCCGCGGGATTAAGGGCAGCTACTTCGGCTTGACGAATTTCAGCGTCATTCGGTCTGACTCGCCAATGGCGAGATATTTTTCCCGGTCCTGGTCGCCGAGGCGGAGCGTCGGCGGCAGAGTCCACACCCCTTTGGGATAGTCCTTGGTGTCTTTGGGATTGGCGTTGATTTCCGATTTAGCGATCAGCCTGAAACCGGCGTGCCGCGCGAGCTCAATCACATAATCTTCGGTTACATAGCCGCTGCGTATCATCTCTTGCAGCGGCGTTCCTGGTTTGGCTCGATGATCGGTGACACCGAGGGTGCCACCGGGTTTCAATGCGACATAAAATGCCTTGAAAGTGGCTTCAGCATTGCCGTCTTTCGCCCAGTTGTGCACGTTGCGAAAAGTCAGCACCATGTCCGCCGAGCCAGGCGGAGCAATCGTGGTGTGTTCCGGCGCCTGCAGCTGAGTGAGAATGATCTTGTCGTATATTTCGGGATATTGTGCGAGTTTTTTCAGATATTCCCGCCCGATTTCCCTGCGGATGTCGGGAGTAGCCTTTGATTGTAAGGCGAGGCCCGCCTCATAGAGCCTGCCTTTATCTCGCAAAACCGGCGCGAGGATTTCAGTGTACCAGCCGCCGCCCGGCCAGATCTCTACTACCGTCATGTTCGCTTCAAGCCCGAAAAACAGCAATGTTTCCTTGGGATGGCGGTAAACATCGCGCGCCTTGTTTTTCGCGTCGCGATGATCTCCTGCGATGGCCTGGTCTAGCAACAGTTCGGTGTCGCTTGCCGCGGAAGCGGATGAAGAGAAACACGCCAACATGGTTGAAAACAGTATTGCTCTCTTAAGCCGTTTCATTTTAGCTCCGCGGGAATTATCAAGCATACCTGATTCTGACCGGCTTCTGCCTGAATAGTGCAATCTGTAACCAGCCGGTGAGAGCAAGCGTGGCAGTATCGGCACTGCCGGAAATCGCGCAGCCCAGCGGGCCATCGAACCACTTGATTCGGCGATCCCGGGAAGAGATATGGACGAGGCAATGAGCTGCCCCCGACTTTGACTCCTTATCTCAACCCTCTCCTGCGAGCGCGCTCGAACTCCGGCTACTGCTTGTGCACATGCACGACACCGGTCATGAAGGGATGCAAGGTGCAGATGTAACTGAAGTCACCTTCGCTGGCAAAAGTATGCTCGAACTTGTCGTCGGTATCCAAACCTTTCGAGGCAAAACTCTTGTCGTTGCTGGTCACCGTATGCGGCGTTTCGTCGCGATTGGTCCAGATGACCTTGGTGCCGGGTGCAATGGTAATGTCCTTCGGCGAGAACGCGAACTTCGTGATATTGACATCGACGGCCGCCACAGGCGGAGCTGCCGCCGCGAAAATCGCAGGCATCACGAAGGCTGTGCATAAGACCAGCCCAAGAGCGGCGCAGGCGCGAAGCAGACGGATGGTGTTGCGAGAGAAAGCGTAGCTCATGTTACTTTCCTTTTATACAATGACAAATTTCGCAAACTTGGGCACCTGGCGGCGGTTCAGCGATCGAGCGGCCTGTCGATCAGCGCAAGTTCATGCCGTCCGCGCACAACGCTGAGCTGGCGCGTGCCAAGCACCTTGCCGAGTTCGCCGGCGGGCACTGTTACCGGACCGGGCTCGCCAATGCCCGCCTGTCCGGGTGTGGGCAATGGGTAGGCGAGTGACATCGCCGTGTGCAGCGCGATATGGCCTTCGACCTTCTGCAGAACTTGATGGATATGTCCGTTCAGCACTGTGACCGATCCGAACGGACGCAACAGCGCCGTCGCCTGCACGGAATCGGCCGTGCCCCAACCCCAGGGTTCCCAAATCGTCCACAGCGGAATATGGGCGAGCACCACGATTGGTGTTGAGTGCGAGACGCGCGCGAGATCGCCTTTCATCCAGGTGATTTGCTCGTCGCCTAGCGCCGCCATCGTGCCCATCTTAAAGTTAAGCACATTGTTCAAGCCGATGAAATGCACGCCGCCCTGATCAAAGCTGTACCAGGACTTGCCATTGCCATCGTGATCGAAAAACTTGAGATAGCCGTTCACGCCTTCATCGATCGCGTCGTGTTCGCCCGGAATCGTATGCACGCGGTCAACATGGATTTCCTTCAGCACCTCGCGCGCCTGACTGAATTCCTCGGGTTTCGACAAATGGCTCACATCGCCGGTATGTACCACGAAGGCTGGCGGTTGCGATAGCGCGTTGATGTCGGCGATGGCGCGGCGCAGGCTGCCGACAACGTCGGGATTGGCCGCTTTGTGAAAGCCGATATGGGTATCGCTAATCTGTACGAACGTCAGCGCATTCTTTTCGGCCGCTGCGGGGGTGCCCGTGCTCGTCGCGCCGAGCGCACGCGGAACACCGCCGGCAACTGTCCAGACGACAGCGGCGCCGGTCCAGGCGGCTAGACAGCTCAATGCCTGGCGGCGGGCAGGATTGTGGCCGGGGTCAGCGGGGTCATATTTGCTCATTTGAGTCTCCTTTTGTATTAAGTTTAAGGTAGTCCTTAACCTGTATTACTGAATTCGCAACCGAAATATTCCCCGAAGTTGCCTTCGGGGAATTCCGGAAATTAACTATTCAGACTCGAGGTATTACTAGCCGCCCTGGTTGCTGGGAAGCAATTGGCTATCGAGCCATGAGTCGGGCGAGCTGTTTGTCTTGTCCGCCGGCTCGATCACTTGCTTCTGGGATTCCGTGCAGGGGATGTCCCCGTATTGCTGGGAATTGCGCGCCATTTTGACTTCTACTTTAGCGTCTTCCGCTGCAAGAGCAGGCTGAAGCGCAGAGATCGAAAGCAGGGCGCCCAATGCAAGAGCTGACAACTTGTTGCTGTACGTAAACATTTTTGAATCTCCTATATGAAGGTTTAGGTGTGACGATCTGCCAATCAAACCGTCTACACCCTGCATAACTTGCGAGCCTCAATTAATATTCCCCGATTTCGTTTTAATTTAAGTTTGGGAATAAAATAAGCAGATACCAGGTAATACATAATAGGAAGAGCCTTGAGCGACACGAATCGACGCTTTGAAAAAGTCGCGCTGCCGCATCTCAGCGCCGCCTATAACCTGGCGCGGTGGCTGACCCGGAATGATCACGACGCGGAGGATATGGTGCAGGAAGCGTACTTGCGCGCTTTTAAGTTTTTTGACAGCTTTCGGGGAGATGATGGACGCGCCTGGCTGCTGGCCATCGTGCGCAATACTTGTTACACCTGGTTGAAACAGAATCGCATCCAGGAGCTGCACGATTCTTTTGACGAAGAGGCGCACGCCGAAGCGGACAGCGGTAGCGATCCGCAAACCTTCATGCTGCAAAACGCCGACAAGAAGTTGCTTGACCGTGCGCTTGAAGCACTGCCGCTGGAATTCAGGGAAATATTGATTATGCGAGAGCTTGAAGATCTTTCCTACAAGGAAATTGCGACGGTGGCAGGCATTCCGCTGGGCACGGTGATGTCGCGGCTCGCCCGCGCTAGGAACATGCTTCGCGCTTCGCTTGAACGGAATATGCAGGAGAAATGAAATGAATTGCGATGAAAGCCGGAATCTGATTCACGGCTACCTCGATAGGGAAATCGATTTGGTGCGTGCTATGGAAATTGAAAAGCACCTTGAGGGCTGCGCTGCTTGCAAGGGGGTTTACTCTCGGGAGACCGCTATGCGATCCGCTATTCGTGAGCGCGGGAGCTATTATGTTGCGCCAAAATATCTTGAAGCGCGCATCCGTGCTGCGCTGCCCAAGCCCCGCAAAAAAGCGACTGTATTCGGACAGCCAAGCTTGAACTTGTTAGGTTTTGCCGCTTCAATGGCTTTTGCAGTGGTAATTACCTGGGGCGTAGCGATGCAGCTCAATACGGCTACTGCAAATGATCGTCTTGCGGATGAAATCCTCTCAGCCCATGTACGCTCGCTGATGGCGAATCATTTGGTGGATGTTGATTCGTCAGACAAGCACACGGTGAAGCCTTGGTTTAATGGCAAGTTGGATTTCTCACCTGAGGTTTTCGATTTGGCTGCGCAGGATTTTCCGTTGATCGGCGGCCGTCTTGATTACATCAATGGCAGACCGGTGGCTGCGCTGGTATACCGGCATCGCAAGCATTTCATCAATTTTTTTCATTGGCCTGATGAATCGCAGGAGAAAAACTTCGTACGTACGAAAACCAAGCAGGGGTATAACCTGGTTTACTGGGCAAATTCGGGAATGGGATATTGTTGGGTGGTTTCCGACTTGCAGGAGAACGAGCTCATGCAGTTTGTGAAACTTTTGCAACAGCAACAGCGCGCGGCCGTGTCGTGAGGCGTTACTTTTTCGGAATGTAAAGATCGGTGACGGTGCCTTCCGCCACTTCGGCGGAGAAAAACACCGTTTCTGACAGCGTGGGATGCGGATGGATGGTGAGAGCAATATCCTGCGCGTCGGCTCCCATTTCCAGCGCGAGCACGGTTTCGGAAATCAGCTCGCCTGCGTTTGGCCCGACTATGCCTGCGCCGAGGAGTCTGTTGGTGCTCTTGTCGAATAACAACTTGCTCATACCTTCATCGCGTCCCTGCGCGAGGGCGCGCCCGCTTGCCGCCCAGGGAAATACCGCCTTTTCAAATTCGATGCCTTGTTCGCTGGCTTGAATTTCGGTGAAGCCCATCCACGCCACTTCCGGGTCGGTGTAGGCCACCGAAGGAATAGTGCGCGCATCAAACGCCACCTTATGTCCGGCTATGACTTCGGCAGCAACCCTGCCCTCATGGCTTGCCTTGTGCGCAAGCATTGGTTCTCCAACAATATCGCCAATTGCGAAAATGTGCGGCACGTTGGTGCGCATTTGCTTGTCAACCGGGATAATTCCTTTGTCAGTCACCTGAACACCGGCATTCTCTGCACCTATCGCTTTGCCATTGGATTTTCTGCCAACCGCTACCAGGACGCGGTCGAATAGCTGCGGTTTCGGCGCATTGTTTCCATCAAAATGAACTTTTAATCCGTCCTTTTGTGCTTCGATTTTTGCAGCTTCGGTATTGAGGTAAATTCCCTCGTAGCGCTTTTCGATGCGTTTTTGCAGGGGCTTGATAAGATCGCGATCCGCACCGAGCATCAATCCATCGAGCAGTTCCACCACGCTGATTTTCGAGCCCAGCGCGTCGTACACACACGCCAATTCCAAACCGATAATGCCACCGCCAATTACCAGCAATCTTGGCGGAATATCCCGAATTTGCAGCGCACTCGTTGAATCCATAATGCGCAGGTCGTCTGGGTAACCCGGAATTTTCGCCGCCTGCGATCCCGCTGCGATAATGCAGTAATCGAAGGACACTGTTTTCCCGCCATCTCTGGTTTGCACCTGCATCATATTCGGTGATGCGAACTGGGCCACGCCTTGCACTACCTGCACCTTGCGCTGCCGGGCGAGTCCCGCAAGGCCCTTGCTGAGCTTGGCGGTCACGCTCTGCTTCCAGCCTCGAAGTTTGTCGGTTTCGATTTCGGGTTTGCCGAAATTCACGCCTTGACGAGCCATCTCCTCCGCTTCGCTGATAACCTTCGCTACGTGCAGCAATGCTTTCGATGGAATGCATCCGACGTTGAGGCAAACGCCGCCCAGATCGGAATAGCGTTCGATCAATACCACCTGCTTCCCCAGATCGGCGGCGCGGAACGCCGCAGTATAACCGCCCGGCCCGGCGCCCAGCACCACGACTTCGGCACGAATATCAGCACTGCCGGGTTTGCCAGCCTGAACAACGGGCGTGGGTTTAAGCGGTTCAGCGGTTTCGGCAGTTACTGAAGCTACAGCTTCCAAAGTGAGAATCAATGAGCCTTCAGATACCTTGTCGCCGGTTTTGATCCTGAGCTCCTTCACCACGCCCGCCTGAGGGGCGGGAATATCCATGGTTGCCTTGTCAGATTCCAACGTGACCAGCGGATCTTCCTTGGCGACTTTGTCCCCAGGTTTCACCAGCACTTCAATTATCGGTACATCCCTGAAATCGCCGATATCGGGGATCGTGACGTCGATGAGCTTGTTCATAGAAGCGTAAATTAATGACCTGGGCGAAAATCTAAAACAACAGACAGGATTTACAGGATTTCAATCGATGGCAGGATAAATTAGGTTGATCCCGATAAATCCAGTTAATCCCGCTTATTTGTTTTTCGTCATTGTGGCTTGCAGTTTATTGCCGTACCTGACCGTCGCCGAGCACGATGAACTTCTGCGAAGTGAGCCCTTCCAGCCCAACCGGACCGCGCGCGTGGATCTTGTCGGTGGAAATGCCGATTTCTGCTCCCAGCCCGTATTCGAAGCCGTCCGCGAAGCGGGTCGAGGCATTGACCATGACCGAGCTTGAATCGACTTCGCGCAGGAAACGCATCGCATGGCCGTAGTCCTCGGTTACGATTGCATCGGTATGTTGGGATCCGTAAGTGGCGATGTGTTCGATCGCCTGATCGAGATTTTTCACCACGCGCACGCTCAAGATCGGCGCCAGGTATTCGGTATACCAATCTTCCTCGGTGGCCGGTTTCATTTGCGGTACCAGCCCGCGCGAAGCCTGATCGCCGCGCAATTCGACGCCTTTGTCCAGATAAATCCTGCACAACGTCGGCAAAACCTTGGGAGCGATCGCCTCCGCAACCAGCAGCGTTTCCATGGTGTTACAGGTCCCATAGCGTTGTGTTTTGGCGTTATCGGCGATCCGTACCGCTTTGTCCACGTCGGCCTTGTCGTCGATGTAGACATGGCACACGCCGTCTAGATGCTTGATAACTGGAATGCGCGCCTCGCTAGAGATGCGCTCAATCAGGCTTTTGCCGCCCCGCGGAACGATGACATCCACGTAATCCTTCATGGTTACCAATTCGCCGACTGCCGCGCGGTCCGTGGTTTCAATAACCTGTACCGATGTTTCCGGCAATTCCGCTGTTCTTAACCCTTCGCGCACCAGTGTTGCAATGGCTTGATTGGAGTGCGTTGCTTCCGACCCGCCCCGCAAGATAGCTGCATTTCCCGCCTTGAGGCACAGCCCGGCGGCATCCGCAGTGACGTTGGGACGCGCTTCATAAATGATTCCGATCACTCCCAAGGGCACGCGCATTTTCCCGACCTGAATACCTGAAGGGCGGAAACTGAGCTCGCTGATTTCGCCCACCGGGTCAGGCAGCTGCACGATCTGCAGCAGGCCTTCAGCCATGCTGTCGACCGCTTTTGCCGAAAGTGCAAGACGATCGAGCAGCGCTTCATCCAACTTGTTAGCGCGTGCAGATTCCATATCTTTGCTGTTCGCCGCAAGCAAGCTCTTGACTTCGCGCCGGATTGCCTGCGCCATGGATGTAAGCGCCTTGTTCTTGGATTTAGTGTCGGCGCGCGCCATGTAACGGGAAGCGGCGCGCGCCGCCCGCCCGACGCCTTGCATGTACTTTTTAATGTCCAGAATATCCATATCAAGCTATTTTAACCCCGACCGGGCCGGAACAGAAACGCAATCCCAGTTTCAAAAATTCGTCCCAAGTATTGCCTGAAGCCAGGCCTTTAACCATGCGGTCAAGCCGCGCACACTGCAAAAGTGCATCTTCGAGCATACCTCTACGCCATCGCTTCGCGGCGCGCTGCATGAGTTCCTGGCGCGCGCCCCATACGCGCACTTCGCGAAACATCTGCTGCAACGGCTTGCCGCACTCTACGCCGCTTACGATTTTGAGCAACACACGAATATCTTCGCTCACAGCCCACAGAATGAGCGGTAGCGGTGCCCCCTCGCCGCGCAATCCTTCGAGAATGCGTGAAATGCGGACTGCATCCGCCATCAGCATCGCTTCGCTGAGCTTGAATACATCGTAGCGCGCGACTTCCAGCACCGATTCCTTGACCTGTTCGAAGCTCAATTTTCCCTCCGGAAACAGCAGTGCAAGTTTTTGTATTTCCTGATACGCGGCGAGTAAATTGCCTTCGACGCGATCGGAAATAAACTGCAAGGTGTCTGGATCGGCGCTTTGATTCTGTGCCGCAAGCCTTCCCTTTATCCACTGCGGAAGTTGCGTGCGTTCCACCGCTTTGGCGTTGACCACCGGCCCATGGCTGGCCAGGGACCCGAACCATTTTGAACTCTGTGTCTGCCGGTCCAGCTTCGGGAGCTGTACCAAACCCATCAGTTCGGGCCCCAACACCGAGCAGAAATCTTCAATTGCTTGTGCGCCTTCACTGCCCGGTTTTCCAGAAGGGATGCGCAGATCGATCAACTTTCTGCTGGCAAATAGGGAGGGACTTCTGCTGCTCATTGCTAGGCGCTGCCAATCAAATCCCGCATCAGCAGTTAATATTTCACGCTCGGCAAATCCCGCCCGCCTTGCCGCCGCACGTATCAAATCCGCGGCCTCCAGTGCCAGCAGCGGCTCGTCACCGTATATTGTGTAGAGGGATTTAAGTCCGCGCGGTAAATGCTGCGCGAGTTGCTCCGGGTCGAGGCGCATTGTCAAATGGGGGCTCTGGCCCCGCTCATGCGCTGCAGCACCTGCAGCACGGCGTCGCTTTGCATATCCCTGTACAACTGCGCTTCTTCGTAGTCCTTGGCCAACACTTGCGCGTCATTGTAAGAAACGTTGCGTTTCAGCGTTAATATGGTTGGAGCTATCCAGTTCTGGCCCTTGCTGTTGTACACGCGGAAGGTGACGTACAGCCGCAGTTCATATTCCGCCACGGTCCCGCCGGTGTTTATGGCCAGAATGCGCCGTTCCCTGGACTCGCTCTCAAGTTGAAAAATGGCTTCGGCGTCTTTTGGATTATCGCTCAAGCGGGCGTTAGTACCGGCAAGCACTGCGCGCTTTAATTCCGTAGCAAATGTAGCGTCATTCGCGGGGCTAACGTACAAGGTATCAAACGGCAGGGTGGCTTGGCCCCGCAGATGAAAACCACATGCCATGACGGTAAGGCAAAGTGCCGATATCAGTATTTTCTTGGCAAGAGCAGACATCTTTACACTACTATGTTGACCAGTCGCCCGGGCACCACCACCACTCTCTTAATCGGCTGGCCGGCCAGGTATTTTTGCACAATAGGGTGCGACATCGCCATTTTTTCGATGGCCTCGCGCGCGCAGTCTCGCGGGACACGCATATTGCCGCGCAGCTTGCCGTTGACTTGCAACACCAGCTCAATCTCCTCTTGTTCCAGGGCCGTCTCGTCAACGGCAGGCCAAACCGCATCAAGCAGATCGCCATCTTGCGTTGCGTAACCCAACTCCTTCCACAACGCATAGGTGATGTGGGGAGCCACCGGATAGAGTACGCGCAGCAAGATACTCGTCGCTTCTGAAATGGCCTGCGATACCGCATTTAAACTGACGACCCCTTTCCCCCCGGAAAAGCCTTCAAGCAAATTGAGCATCTTCATGCACGCGGATACCACAGTGTTGAACTGCATTCGTTCGTAGTCGTAGGAGGCTTGCTTCAATGCAAGGTAGATTTCCCTGCGAAATTCGCGCATTTGAGGCGGCTGTGAAGACCAATCCTTAACCGAAACAAAGGCGGGAATCGAGATAAAATCTACTGCAGTCTTTCCGCGTCCGGCCGCAAACAACCATAGCCTACGGAGAAACCGACTGGCACCTTCAACGCCGTCATCAGACCACTCCAGCGTTTGTTCTGGCGGGGATGCAAACATGACGAACAGCCTTGCAGTATCGGCTCCGTATTCTTCAATCAGCGCTTGGGGATCCACTCCGTTGTTTTTTGATTTGGACATGGTACCCATGCCTCCGGAATCCACCGGCAAGCCGTCGGTTTTCAGTTTCGCACCGGTGCGCTGGCCCTTGTCGTCAACAGCGATTTCCACGTCGGCGGGATTGTAATAGGTGGTGCGGCCGTTGGCCGATTTACGCAAGAAAATTTCGTTCAGCACCATGCCTTGGGTGAGGAGATTGGTAAAAGGTTCATCAATTTTAATGAGGCCGATGTCGCGCATTACTTTCGTCCAGAAACGCGAGTACAGCAGATGCAAAATGGCGTGCTCGATGCCGCCTATGTATTGGTCGACCTGAAGCCAATAGCTTGCCCGCTCATCGACCATTGCGCGGCTCTGATCGGGACAGGCGTAACGCATGTAGTACCAGGACGAATCCACAAAGGTATCCATCGTATCCGTTTCCCGCCTCGCTTTCTTTCTGCATTTGGGGCACGGGCATTCGTAAAAGGCGGGCGTCTTGGCCAACGGATTTCCGGTACCATCAGGCAGCAGATTTTCCGGCAATACGACCGGGAGTTGATCGTCTGGCACCGGAACGTCACCGCAGGTTTCGCAATGAATTATAGGAATCGGACAGCCCCAATAGCGCTGGCGGGAAATTCCCCAGTCGCGCAGCCGGTATTGGGTGCGCTTTCTGCCCAGGCCTTTTTTCTTCAGCGCAGCTGCAATCGAATCAACCGCCTGCTGATAATTGAGTCCTGAAAATTCGCCCGAATCAAAAGTGACGCCGTACCCGACATAAGCTTCGGTAAGCACCGGCGCGAGTGGGGCCTCCACGGGCTTGATCACCCACTTAATGGGCAGGTGATAATGAACCGCAAATTCATAATCACGTTGGTCGTGCGCGGGAACCGCCATGACCGCGCCCTCGCCATAGCCCATCAACACGTAATTTGCCACCCAGACCGGCAATTTCTCGCCCGAGAGCGGGTGAATGACGTACACGCCGGTTGCGATGCCCTTCTTTTCTTGGCCTGCGAGTTCGGCTTCCATGACCGTGCCGCGCCTGCACTCTTCAATAAAGGCCGCAAGCTGCCGGTTATTTTTCGCTGCCCGGTTTGCAAGAGGATGTTCTGCCGCCACGGCACAATAGGTTGCGCCCATCAAGGTATCAGCGCGCGTGGTGAACACCTTGAGTGCCTGGCCCGGATCATCCGCGCAGGGAAATGCAATCTCGACGCCTTCGCTCTTGCCGATCCAGTTCGCCTGCATGGTCCTCACCCGTTCTGGCCAGCCGGGGAGGCATTCCAATGCTTTGAGTAGTTCCTCCGCATAAGCCGTGATCTTCAAGTAGTACATCGGTATTTCGCGCTTTTCTACGAGCGCGCCTGTGCGCCAGCCACGCCCGTCGATGACTTGCTCGTTTGCGAGCACGGTCTGGTCTACTGGATCCCAGTTGACGATGCCAGATTTCTTGTACGCGAGGCCTTTTTCCAGCATGCGCAGGAACAACCACTGATTCCAGCGGTAGTAGTCAGGTTTGCAAGTCGCAAACTCACGCTGCCAATCGATGGCAAAGCCCAGCGACTGCAGCTGTTTCTTCATATAGGCAATGTTGTCATAGGTCCATTTCGCGGGCGGCACGTTGTTGGCCATCGCCGCGTTTTCCGCTGGCAAGCCGAACGCATCCCAGCCCATCGGCTGCAGCACGTTATAGCCTTTCATGCGGTAATATCGGCTGAGGACGTCGCCGATCGTGTAGTTGCGCACGTGGCCCATATGCAGCTTGCCCGACGGATACGGGAACATGGACAGGCAGTAGTACTTCGGTCGATCCCGACGTTCCTCGGCGCGGAACGCCTTGCGCGCTTCCCAGTGTTGCTGTGCTTCCCGTTCTATCTCTTCGGGCCGGTATTGCGCTTGCATAAACAAAGTAATCCTGGATAAAAAAGCTGATATAAAAACCTGTGAATTATACCCGATCGCCTGCAATAAAACGGGCTGAGTTCAGGCAAAAAACTGCGCGCGACCGCTTTTTTTGTGCTGAAATTTTCCGCGTAGTGCAATGGTCGGTGACACTAACGCGATCTTCGCACTCAGCAATGAAATCTCTTATCGCAAAAATCAAGAAATCTGAGAGTTGCCTACAATTTTGTACTATTTGTGCGGCATAACGTCTAGAATAACGAGGATAGATTTCGGGAGCGAATTCCGCAGTGTCTCGCAAATTTCCAGTCATCGCAGTGACCGGCTCGTCTGGAGCGGGTACCAGTTTGGTCACCCAGACGTTCGAGCACATTTTCCGCCGTGAGGGAATCAATGCCGTCGTCATCGAGGGCGACAGCTTTCACCGTTATGATCGTGAGCAAATGAAGCTCCAGATTGCTAAGGCAGAAAAAAACAGCGAGCGTCCCATCAGCCATTTCGGTCCGGAGGCCAACTTGTTTCAGGAACTCGAGACCTTGTTTCGCCAGTATGGTGAGCGCGGTACGGGTAAGATGAGAAGTTATCTGCACAATGAGGAGGAAGCCGCGCCATTCAAGCAGCCGGCTGGCACCTTTTCACCATGGGAGCCGCTACCCGAAGCAAGTGAACTCCTGTTTTACGAGGGATTACACGGCGGCGTGGTCACGGAGGATGTCAACGTCGCCAAACATGTTGATTTGCTTATCGGGGTGGTGCCGATAGTCAACTTGGAATGGATACAGAAAATACACCGCGACATGAAGGAGCGCGGCTACTCAATCGAGGCCGTGACCCAGACGATCCTGCGCCGAATGCATGACTACGTTTATTACATCACGCCGCAATTTTCCCGCACCCATATCAATTTCCAGCGTGTGCCGACGGTGGACACTTCCAATCCGTTTATCGCGCGCGACATTCCTACGGCGGATGAGAGCTTTGTGGTGATCCGCTACCGCAATCCCAAGGGAATAAATTTTCCCTATCTGCTAGCCATGATCCACGATTCTTTCATGTCGCGCCCCAACTGCATTGTGGTCCCCGGCGGTAAAATGGGCTTGGCGATGCAGCTCATATTCACGCCGCTCATCCTCGAGCTGATGGAAAAGAAAAAGCTCGCGTGATTCCCGCTTCGGTCAAGTAACGGCTATCGCTTATAATAGTTCGTTAAGCGAACCAGCATCGAGCAGCCTGCATGTCGATCCTCTCCGGGTTAAATCCCGAGCAGCTCAAAGCCGTAACTCTTCCTAAGCAATCTGTGCTGGTGCTCGCTGGCGCGGGCAGTGGCAAGACGCGCGTGCTCACCACACGCATCGCGTGGCTGATTCAGACCGGCCAAACGAGTCCCATGGGCGTACTTGCAGTTACCTTTACCAACAAGGCAGCGAAGGAAATGCTCGCTCGCATTTCGGCGATGCTACCGATCAACACCCGCGGCATGTGGGTCGGCACATTTCACGGATTATGCAATCGCCTGCTGCGTGCGCATTATCGCGATGCGGAATTGCCGCAGCTTTTCCAGATAATGGACAGCGCGGATCAATTGGCATTGATCAAACGCCTTATGAAAGGCCTCAATGTTGACGATGAAAAATATCCGGCAAGACAGCTTCAGCACTTTATAAATGACGCAAAAGAGCAAGGCCTGCGTCCTGCTCAAGTTACGGCTGCGGATGATTTTTCGCGCAAGTTTAATGAACTTTATGCGGCTTACGACGAGCTTTGCCAGCGCGAGGGCGTAGTGGACTTCGCTGAATTGTTGCTTCGCTCGCATGAATTACTGTCGCGCAACGAATTCCTGCGTGAACATTACCGCGGCCGCTTTCAGCATATTCTAGTAGATGAACTGCAGGACACCAGCCGTTTGCAATATCTTTGGCTGAAACTGCTGGCAGGCCCGAACAATACGGTTTTCGCAGTTGGCGATGATGACCAATCGATTTATGCTTTCCGGGGCGCGAGCGCGGGAAACATGCTGAGCTTCGAGTCGGACTTTGGGGCAGCCACCGTTGTCAAACTCGAGCAAAACTACCGTTCACACGCCAACATTCTGGATGCGGCGAATGCGCTGATTCGGCACAACAAAGCGCGGCTCGGCAAAAACTTGTGGACTGGCGAGGGGCATGGCGAACTGCTGCGCTTTTTTGAAGCCGCCGATGACGTTGAAGAAGCAAGATTTATCGTTGAAGAGGTAAGAGCGCTGGCAGCGGAGGGGATCAAACTTTCAGATATGGCGGTGCTCTACCGTTCCAACGCGCAGTCCAGATTGCTGGAACACGCATTATTTTCCGCCGCAATTCCATACCGGGTATACGGAGGTCTGCGTTTTTTTGAGCGCCAGGAAATCAAGCACGCGCTCGCCTATCTTCGACTCGTCGCAAACCCAGACGATGATGGGGCAATACTGCGAGTGATCAATTTTCCACTGCGCGGAATTGGCAGCCGCAGCCTGGAGCAATTGCGGGAGCAGGCGCTAGAACAGCGCAGCAGTTTATGGCGCGCGGCGCTAAGCAGGAGCGGGGATACGGTGCGGGGAAGGGACACGGTGCAGAAAAAGGGCATCGAAGGTTTTGTCGCCTTGATTGAAGAACTGCGCTCGGCCTGTACCGGCCTGGCATTGCCGGAGGTAATCGAATATGTCGTCGAACAGAGCGGCCTCAGGCTGCATTACCAGGGGCAGAAAGACGGTGCTGATCGTCTGGAAAATTTGGGCGAACTCACTAATGCTGCGGCCGCCTTTGTAAATGAAAGCTCCGAATCAGGGATGCAAGACTTGCTGCAAGATTTTTTGGCCCATGCCGCATTGGAAGCGGGCGAACACCAGGCGGGAGAAGGCGCGGATGCCTTGCAGCTGATGACCGTACATTCTGCCAAGGGCCTGGAATTTCACACGGTGTTCATCAGCGGCTTGGAAGAGGGTTTGTTTCCACATGAGCAAAGCCTGGTTGAAGCCGGTGGACTGGAAGAAGAGCGAAGATTGATGTACGTGGCGCTAACGCGCGCCCGGCGCAGGCTTTACTTGAGCTATTCGCAAAGCCGCATGTTGCACGGGCAGACGCGCTACGGCATTGCTTCGCGTTTTCTGGGGGAAATTCCTGTGGAGCTCATCAAGCCTGTCAACTTGAGCCTGAACGTTGAGACTTCGGTGCTGGCCATTGGAGAAGGAAATACCGCACAATTGGGCACCCAATCGTCAACATTCAGCGGCCAAGTCTGGTCACCGTGGCGTGTTGGCCAAAGTGTCCTGCATCCGAAATTTGGTGCCGGGGTGATCGTCAATGCCGAAGGACGCGGGTCGGATGCCCGGGTGCAGGTCAATTTTCACCAAGCCGGCGTGAAGTGGCTGGCGCTGGAATACGCCAAGCTGACTGCGGCTTGAAGTGAGGAACCACAGATTCGCCTAAGCATTTGCATAAATGTCCCGGTAGCTCGCGTAAATGGATGTAAAAATCACCGGGAACAAAACCAGCCAACCAAGAAGCAGCGGAATGCTGGCAATTAGCGAAAGCACGCACAATGCGATGCCATAAATCAAAAACGGAATAACGTTTTTCAGGCACGCGTCGAAGCTTGATTTCAATGCCGGCACCGGCTGCATGTCATTAAATACCGCGAGTGCCGGAGCGAACCACAATGCCATGGCAAGCGGCACAAAGAGTGCGAGCCCAACCAGCAGTGCAAGCATGGCGCCACTCATTGCCGCGGTCATTGCCGCGATATCGGGCTGGCCGCTTTTCATGATGCTGAACATGGCACCTCCGCCGAGTACGAACATCACGCCAAGTATGATGATTTGTCCAACAAGGTAGATGCCACCCATTGCAATAAGTGAGTTCGTGCTTTTCCTGAAGCCCGCAAATAAATGCGCGATTTCCAGTTCTTCACCGTTTTGCTGCGCCTGGCAACCGATCATTAATCCGCCGATAAAAACGGGCCACAGGATATAAAGCACCAAGGGTCCAAGTAGCGGAATAAAATGCAGCGCAATCGCGATCAGGATCAAGATGATATTCAGGACCACCCAGATAACCGGACTTTTTTTAAAGAGCTCAAACCCCTGGACAATCCATTGCCAGCCTTGGCCGGCGGCGACTTGACGTGGCTCCATGACGCTCTCCCAAAAACGATTTGTTATTTAAGCTTGGTAAGTTACACCGATTTGTGCAAGATTTGAAGCAGTTGCGCGGCTCACGGCCAGATGGCGTCCAATTTACTGCTGGCGTGCTGTTTGAGAATATTCCGGAAATGATTGGGATCCTTTGCGTGGGTAAGTTCTCCCGGCCGCGGCAGGTGGAAGTCGTACAAACGCGATACCCAGAAGCGCAATGCGGCCGCGCGCAACATCACCGGCCAGGCCTTGCGCTCGTTCGCCGTGAAGGGACGCTCGGCATGATAGGCTGAAAGCAATCCCCGGGTGCGCTCGGGATCCAGTTCATAGCTTGCGGTCATGCACCAGTCATTTGCCGCGATAGCCAAATCATATAACAATACATCGTTGCAAGCGAAATAGAAGTCGATGACGCCGCTGATGCTGTCATTGCGAAACAGCACATTATCGCGGAACAAATCGGCGTGTATCACGCCGCGCGGCAGATCCTGGTCACGGTGAAGAGACTGGAATCGCAGTTCTTCTCGGAGAAGTTCCGCTTCAATGGGCGGCAGCAAGGGCAAGAGCTGCGGGGCCGTCGCATTCCACCAACGCGTGCCACGCGGGTTGTCCATCCTTGCTGTATAAGTCTGGCCCGCAAGATGCATGTCGGCAAGCAGCGCTCCTACTTCGGCGCAATGCCTGGTCGAGGGTTTCTCCAGATCAGTGCCCTCGAGACGGGTGACAATGCACGCCGGTCTGCCGTTGAGTTCACCTAAGAAGTAATTTTGAAGGTTGGCAATCGGGTCGGGGCAAGGTATCCCGTGGCTTGCCAGGTGTGACATCAGGTTGAGGTAAAATGGCAGCTCTTCGGCGCGCAGCTTTTCGAACAGAGTGAGCACGTATCGGCCATGAGTAGTATCTACAAAATAATTGGTATTCTCGATTCCGGCTGCGATCCCGTGCAGACCGTTAAGCGTGCCGAGCGAGTAGTTTTTAAGCCACGCCGAAAGCTGTTCCGGGGTAACGGTAGTAAAGACGGACATGGTTTAGGGGCAATCGGCGCTCAGCGATCAGTGTTCTGCTGCTGGCATTGTCTTGAGACCCGGTTTGGTAACGACTTGAACTGACGTTTTAGAATTGAAATATCAGCCACATCGGTACTTTGACCGGGTTAGCCGTATCGTCACGGATGAACCTGCCGGTACCATTTTCATCAACCAGGTAATAGGGTATGCCCGTAGCCGGAGTAACTTTGACCATGTATAACCTGCCGTGCATGCGGTATTCTTCTATCGTTTCTTCGCCGCGCTTTATGATGGTCACTTCTGGCTCCAGCGACTGATCGCTTTGCGGCTGCGGGGGAGGGGGTGCCTCGGGCAAAGGCTGCAAATTCTTAGGGCGGTCGTTCTGCGCGAACGCAGTCAACGCAATGCATAACAATGCCGCAGCAAGGACGCGCATTTCTAGTAAATTGCCAGCCCGAAAGAGAAGACGCGGTAGTCTACCATTAGACAAGCATCTACAGGTTAAGTTGGACTTCCCTCTCCTGTGGCGAAGGCTCGAAACCACGTTTTTCATAATGATGGAAAATTGCCTCCACCACCGCTTTGGGCTCATTTATGACATGAATGAGATGCATATCCTCGGCATCAATCATTTCTTCGGCGACCAGCGTATGCTTGAACCAGTCCAGCATGCCGCGCCAAAATGGTTCATGGACCAGGATGATCGGCATTTTGCGCGTTTTGCCGGTCTGTACCAGTGTGAGGGCCTCCATTAATTCATCCAGCGTGCCAAATCCGCCGGGCAGCACCACGTACGCCGTGGCAAATTTGACAAACATTACCTTGCGCGCAAAGAAATGCTGAAATGTCTGGCTGATATCCTGGTACGCATTACTGCGCTGCTCGTGCGGGAGCTGAATGTTCAAGCCAACGCTCGGACTGGTACCGAAAAAAGCGCCTTTATTGGCGGCTTCCATGATGCCGGGCCCGCCGCCGGAAATCACGCTGAAACCCGCATCAGACAGTTGCCGTGCGATAGCTTCGCCAAGCTTGTAATAGGGATGCTCCGGCGTGCTGCGCGAGCTGCCGAATATGCTTACCGCAGGACGAATCGCCCTCAAGCGTTCGGTTGCTTCCACAAATTCTGACATAATTGCAAATACGCGCCAGGATTCGCGAGCCGACCACGTTTTTTCAAGAAACTCCGGGGTTATTGATTGCTGCAATTTCTCTGGAAGGTCCATTTTAAAAATCCGTTTAATGAATTCAAAGTTTAGTTTGTAAGACGTGCCGAAATGAAAAGCGCTTCCCAAAATTGCGGAACGGAACGCGTCACGCCTTCAAGCGGCAGCAAGACGCTGCTTTTGGTTGACGGTTCCTCGTATCTGTACCGCGCATTTCACGCGCTGCCCGATTTGCGCAGCAGCCGGGGCGAGCCTACGAATGCGATTCACGGCGTGCTCAACATGCTGCGCCGCCTGCGCAAAGAATACAAGGCAGATTATATCGCCTGCGTGTTCGATGCGAAAGGCAAAACCTTCCGTGAAGACCAGTATCCGCAATACAAGGCAAACAGGCCTGCGATGCCGGACGATTTGGTAGTTCAGATCGAACCGCTGCATGAATGCATCCGCGCGCTCGGCTGGCCTTTGCTCGTCATAGAGGGGGTGGAAGCAGACGATGTCATTGGCACGCTTACCGCACTCGCTGCCCGCGAGGGAATGCAGAGCGTCGTTTCAACCGGGGATAAGGACCTTACGCAATTGGTGAACCCTCAGGTTATGCTCATCAATCAAATGAGCAATGAAAAACTCGATGAACAGGGAGTAGTCGACAAGTTCGGGGTTGAACCTTCACGTATGCTGGATTACCTGACGCTGATTGGCGACAGTGTGGATAACGTGCCCGGTGTGGACAAGGTGGGGCCAAAAACTGCCGTAAAGTGGCTGTCTCAGTACCAAACGCTCGACAACTTGATGTCGCATGCAAATGATATCCCCGGCGTGGTGGGAGAGAACTTGCGCAAATCTCTCGACTGGCTGCCGCAGGCGCGCCGGTTGCTCGCAGTCAAATGCGACGTGGCCTTGCCTGTAAGCCTTGATGATCTCACGCCGCGTTCTCCTGATACCCAAAAGCTGACCGAGTTGTTCGAGCGTTTTGATATGAAGCGATGGCTCGAAGAGATCAAGACGTCGGAAGCAAAAGTTCAAGGTTCGGAGTTCGACGGCGGGGGTTCCGAAAGGAGCACCTCAAGTACAGAAAAAAAAACACCGGGCACTCAACCTAGAGTGTACGAGACTTTGCTTAACGAAGAGCAATTGAGCATATGGCTGAAAAAGATTAATGATGCTTCCCTGGTTTCTATTGACACCGAAACCACCGGGCTTGATCCGCTGCAGGACAAGCTGGTAGGCATATCATTCTCGGTGGAAGCGCATCACGGCGCTTATCTTCCCCTCGCGCATCGCTATTCCGCGGCACCGCCTCAGCTCGATTTGCGGTCGGCTTTACAGCGGCTCAAACGCTGGCTGGAAGATTCCGGGAAACCCAAACTCGGGCAGAACCTCAAGTATGACAAGCACATCTTCGCCAACCACGGTGTTGCGCTTTCGGGAATCGAGCACGACACTTTGCTGCAATCCTATGTTCTGGAAAGTCACCGACCGCACGACCTGGACAATCTTGCGCAGCGCCATCTTGGCGTCAAGACCGTTACTTATGATGAAGTGACCGGGAAAGGCCCGGGCCGCATCAGTTTTGAACAGGTGGCCGTCGATCAAGCGACTAAATACGCCGCCGAAGACGCCGACATCGCGCTGCAGCTCCATCAAACTCTCTATCCGCAAATTGCTGCTGATCCCAAACTGGAAACGATTTACCACCGGGTCGACATGCCGCTAATCGATGTGCTGTTTGGCATGGAACGATGCGGCGTGCTGTTAGATGTGAAACTCTTGGAGGAGCAAAGCCGCGAACTGGGAAACAGGATGCTGGAACTTGAAAACGAGGTTTACCGGCTTGCAGAACAACCGTTCAACATCAATTCACCTAAGCAGATCCAGGAAATACTGTTTGAACGCCACAAGCTTCCGGTAGTTAAGAAAACGCCCGGCGGGGCGCCTTCCACCGATGAAGATGTGTTGCAAGAGCTTGCGCTGGATTACCCTTTGGCTAAGTTCATCCTCGAGTATCGCGGAATGGCCAAGCTCAAATCCACTTATACGGATAAGCTTCCGCGCATGGTGAACCCTGCGACAGGACGTGTGCACACCAATTATGCCCAGGCAGTGGCAGTTACAGGCAGGCTTGCCAGCAATGATCCCAATTTGCAAAACATACCGGTGCGCACGCAGGAAGGGCGCAGAATCCGCGAGGCGTTTATCGCGTCCTCCGGCCATCAAATCGTGTCTGCAGACTATTCGCAGATTGAACTTCGCATCATGGCGCATATTTCGCGGGATGCGAGCCTGCTCAAGGCCTTTGCCGAGGGCGAAGATATCCACCGCGCTACGGCGGCCGAGATATTCGGTATTCCCCCGCAGGAAGTCGGGGCTGAACAGCGGCGCTACGCCAAGGTGATCAACTTCGGCCTGATATACGGCATGTCGGCGTTCGGCCTGGCGAGCCAGCTGGGTATCGAACGCTCGGCTGCGCAGCTTTACATGGAACGTTATTTTGCTCGTTACCCCAAGGTCGCGGATTACATGCAGCGCACCCGCGAGCTTGCCAAAAGACAAGGTTTCGTTGAAACCGTACTTGGTAGAAGACTTTGGCTTCCTGATATCACTAGTTCCAACAATGCGCGCCGGCAGGGCGCCGAACGAGCAGCTATCAACGCGCCGATGCAGGGCACTGCGGCCGATCTGATCAAACTTGCGATGATCGCGGTACATGGTTGGCTTGACCAGAAGCGCCTTGGATCCAAGCTAATCATGCAAGTGCACGACGAGCTGGTACTGGAAGTGCCCGATAATGAAATCGCGTTGCTAAAGACCGAGTTGCCAATTCTCATGTGCAGCGTTGCCAATCTAGAGGTGCCGTTGGTTGTACACGTTGGGGTGGGACCGAACTGGGAAAAAGCGCATTGAAGGATGACAACCGCAGTAAAAAAGTTCAGACTCATGGTCGCGCAACTGGAGCCGATGACGTTCTCGAACCGTTAGACCGTGGGAAAACTCAAAGACAAACGATTTTTGATTTTACTTGCACTGGCTGCACTGCTGGTTCTGCTGTTTGCACAAGGACTCTCGCAGGGGTCGCCAGCGCCGCAGGTGACGTTCACGTCGTTGAAAGGGGAGAAAATTCCGATCGGGAGTCTGCATGGCAAGGTGGTGCTGGTAAATTTCTGGGCTACCAATTGCGAGGTATGCTTACGTGAGATGCCGCGATTGATCGATACCTACCGCAAGTACAGGGCGCAGGGGCTGGAAACCATCGCAGTGGCAATGAGCTACGACCCACCCAATTACGTGCTTGACTACTCGGAAAAAAATTCGCTGCCCTTCGACGTCGCGTTGGATGTGCAGGGAACCATTGCGCAGGCATTCGGTAACGTAACGCTCACTCCAACGACGTTTATCATCGACAAGCGCGGCAACATCGTCAAACGCGTCCTAGGCGAGCCGGATTTTGCCAAACTTGACCGGTTGATCGAAGAGAAGCTTGCAACGCCGGTTGGCGCTTAAAAACCTAACTTCAAGCTGCGTGGTTCGGCTGGAGCGCACCGAACAGCCCGGCCTCATGGGCTTGCTGGTCGGCGTGGTAGCTCGAGCGCACCAGCGGGCCGCACGCGGCATGCGTGAAACCCGCTTGCAGCGCCCACTTCTCGAAAATCTTGAATAGCTCCGGGTCCACGTAGCGCATGACCGGCAAATGGTGGCTGCTTGGCTGCAGGTACTGGCCAAGCGTAAGCATTGCTACTCGGTGATCGCGCAAATCGCGCATGACTTCCAGGATTTCATCATCCGATTCACCCAGTCCCAGCATCAAACCCGACTTGGTGGGAATATTTGGGAAGCGTGATTTAAAGTCCTTGAGCAGTTTCAGCGAATTCCGGTAATCAGCGCCAGGGCGCACCTGCTTATAAAGTCGCGGCACGGTTTCCAGGTTGTGATTCATTATATCCGGCGGGCAGGTGCTTAATATGTCCAGCGCGACTTCCAACCGACCGCGAAAATCCGGGACCAAAACTTCAATTCGCGTTTGCGGCGATAACTCGCGCACCCAGCCGATGCAATCGGCGAAATGGCGGGCGCCACCATCGCGCAAATCGTCCCGGTCTACGCTGGTGATCACCACATAGCGCAGGTTCAGAGCGGCGATAGTTCTGGCGACATTGACAGGTTCGTCGGCGTCAGGGAACTGCGGCTTGCCGTGGGCCACGTCGCAAAACGGACAGCGCCGTGTGCACAGATCCCCGAGTATCATGAATGTCGCTGTGCCTTTTCCGAAACATTCGCCGATATTGGGGCAGGATGCTTCTTCGCAGACAGTGTGCAGATTATGTTCGCGCAGTATGCGTTTTATATCGTAAAATCGTGCACTGCTTGCAGCCGTTACGCGTATCCAGTCAGGTTTTTTAAGCTTCTGGTGTGGTTCAATCCTGATCGGAATGCGCGCGGTCTTGGCCGCGCCCTTCTGCTTGAAATTTCCAGGTTCGGGGTTCATATTTTACGCAGATGGTAAATCAGCTTTTCGGATAATTTTTTGCTCACTTGATCCAGAGAATCATCAACACCCAAATCGCGCAACTGTGTCACTTGCAATCCGGGATAGCCGCAAGGGTTGATCGCGCGAAACGGCTGTAGATCCATGTCCACATTAAGCGCAAGACCGTGGTAGCAGCAACCTTGTCTGACACGCAAACCCAATGCGGCGATTTTTGCACCGTTGACGTAAACTCCGGGAGCGTCGACACGGGATTGCGCTTTTATAAAGTAACCTTCAAGCAAATCGATGACTGACTGCTCCATGCGTCTCACGAGGGCGCGTGTACCGATACCTAAACGCCGCAAATCGAGCAACAAATAGGCCAGGATTTGTCCGGGCCCGTGGTAGGTGATTTGGCCGCCACGGTCGGTTTTGACTACCGGGATCGTGCAGTCCTGAGGCATATTTTCCGGTTTTCCGTTTAGTCCCACGGTGTAAATCGGCAGATGTTGAAGAAGCCATAGCTCGTTTTCGGAATCGGCGTTGCGCTGCGCAGTAAAATCTTGCATCGCGCGCCAGGTGCCGACGTAATCGGTGATGCCCATTCGCCTGACCCGCAGTGAGGTGCAACGGGTATCAAGCAAGGGGTTTACACTGCTCGCCAGTTTATGATTATAGACCTCAAGCGTCACGCCTCACTCCTTGCTCAAAGAACCATCACCACCATCGGATGATCGCACAACTCGCGGTAGAGTTCATCGAGTTGTTCTTGCGAAGTAGCCTGAATAATGCATGTCAGGCTGAGATATTTGCCTTTTTTGCTGGATTTCATTTCCATGCTCGCGGGATCAAAGTCGGGATCATGACGCATTACGATTTGCATGATCGCCTGCGCAAATCCGGCTTGGCTCTTGCCCATGATCTTGATAGGGAAAGCGCATGGATATTCAATTGGTGAAATCTCCACACCCATTAGCCGGCCCTAAATAATTTATATGGCCTGCGCCTCGCTCTGCCGCATGGCTGATGCTTTAAAATTTTGATATAACTCAAACATGCGCCAGAATACCTTGCCAGGCTTCCCGTCACCGACTGGTTGGCCGTTCAGGTTAGTGATGGCCAAGATTTCTTTGCCGGAGGAGGTCATCCAGAGTTCCTGCGCCGTGCGAACCTCGGTCTCCGAAATCGCCCTCACCTCGCACGGGATGGAATGGGCTGCCGCCAGTTCCAGCACTACGTCATAGGTTATCCCGGGAAGGATCAGGTGGCTTTTCGGCGGTGCCAACACCACGCCGTTTTTGACCACGAAGATATTGCTTGCCGCACCTTCAGTAAGAAAGCCATCGCGAATCAAGACGGTCTCTGCGGCACCGCACTCCACCGCCAACTGGCGTAACAGTACATTGGGCAACAGCGATATCGCTTTGATATCGCATCGCAGCCACCGGTTATCCTGGGCGGTGATCGCGGCTACACCGGTTTTCAAAGTTTCCCGAGGCGTGACTTGCAGCGGGGTGCTCATCATAAAAACCGTGGGTTGGACCTGCACCGGGAAAGCGTGGTCGCGCTTCGCAGGGCCGCGGGTGATGTGCAAATAAATATACTGATCCTCGCCCTGGTTTTGTTCGACAAGTTGCATGAACAACCTTGCCCATTGAGCATCGGTGTGCGGGTTTTTGAGGCGAATGCTATCCAAATTGGACTGCAAACGCTTGAGGTGCTCCTTGAGTCGGAACGGCTTTCTCGAGTAGGAGGGAACGACTTCGTATACCCCGTCGCCAAAAATGAATCCGCGGTCCAGCACCGGAATCCGTGCTTCCTCGAGGGGCATGAACTTGCCGTTTAGATAAACCGTGCTCAATTGAAAAGCAACCTCAATTAAACAGGAGCCGTAAACTGTCCCACCCGCGAACTAGGACGTTGGCAAGTTCTACGTTATCAAGCGCGATCAAGGGATATTCTGCTACCGGCATGCCATCTAAACTAAGTTTCACTACTCCGATTTTCTGTCCGGCGGTGATCGGTGCGGTCAACGGCTGCTGGCTTTCCATGGTGGCTTTCAAGCGCTCCGACTGGCCTTTGGGCAAACTCAAGTAAACATCCTCGGCGAATCCCGCCCTGACCGAATTTTCGGTTCCCTTCCAAACAGTGAAAGTGGTGACTGGTTGACCTCTTGTATACAGGTGCAATGTGTCGTAGAACATGAATCCGTAATTAAGAAGCTTCTGACTTTCGGTGGCGCGAAGACTGTCCGACGCGGTGTCCATGGCCACTGCAATCAGTCGCCGTGGTCCTCTCTTGGCGGTGGAAATGAGGCAATAACCTGCGTTTTCAGTGTAACCGGTTTTCATTCCGTCGACATAAGGGTCGGTCCACAAAAGACGATTCCGGTTAAACTGCAAAATGTTGTTGTATTTGTACTCCTTGACTGAATAAAGCGGGTAGTATTCGGGAAAATCCCTTATGATCGCCGCAGCGAGCAAGGATAGGTCATAGGCAGTAGAGTAATGCTGCGGATCGGGCAAGCCGGTGGAATTCATGAAATGGGTGTTTTTCATGCCGAGGCGCTGCGCTTCACTGTTCATCATTTGAGTGAACTCTTTCTCGCTTCCGGCAATGCCTTCTGCGAGGGCGATACAGGCGTCGTTGCCCGATTCCACGACCATCCCGCGTATCAAATCTTCCACCGTTACCGGTTTACCCGGTTCGATGAACATACGCGAGCCTTCGGCATGCCAGGCACGAGTCGAAACCGGAAGCTTTTGGGCGAGAGTGATTTGTTTCTGCTTGAGCGCGGTGAAAGTCAGATACGCTGTCATGAGCTTGGTAAGCGATGCCGGCTCGATTCGCTCATTAATGTTTTGTTCAACTATTATTTGTTTACTGTAATAATCACTCAGCAAATAAGATTTCGCGGCAATCGAAGGTGGCTTGGGGACAGGCAGTTGCTGGGCAAAAAACGGCGACGGGAACAGAAGCAAGAGCAGCAATAAGGGCTTGGTCCTTTGCATAATGAAAATTATATACTATTTGCGTCCTTTCCTGAGAAAAACGGGCGCCATGTTGAAGGCAATCGCACCTGCCGCCGTTGCGGTGTTATCTTGTTTTAGCGGCCCCGCTTTTGCTGCCGAAGGTGCGGTCACGATAACTCATGCTTGGGCGATGCCCACGGCTCCCGGTCAAAACGTAGCGGGGGCTTATCTGGAAATCCACAGCGCTGTAGCAGGCAAGTTGATTGCGGCTTCAAGCCCGGTAGCAGGCAGCGCAGAAATACATGTTATGCGGCTGGAGAACAATGTCATGGAAATGCGGCAGCTAAAAAGTCTCGATTTGCCAGCCAAGCAGACGGTCAGGCTTGAGCCCAGGGGATTGCACATCATGTTGCTGAACTTGAAAAGACCTCTAAAGCCGGGCGACAAAATACCACTGAGTCTAACTCTGCAGCTTGAGAACGGCAGCAAGACTGTTGTGGAAGTGCAGGCTGAAGTGCGTAGCGCCGCCCCCTGATTGGAACTCGTGATCAAATACTACATGGTGACAACATCGGCTGCGGGTATTCGCCGCCAAAAGTTTCTAGAGTTCAGTCGGGGTAATGCTGGCAAGCGCGCCGGATGAACGCCATTTGCTTGCGGAAATGCCGGCAGCCCTCGCAAAGTAAAAAGTGCATTCTCAATCCTGCCCATTCCACCAGGTTCAGCCGGCGATCAAGGGATTGCGACACTAGCTTTGATACTTCGTTACAAGTCAGCATTACCTTCGCTCCAATTTACCGCCGAACCAGTTTTGCTCCAAACATAGCCTGAGGCTCATGCGCGCGCGATACAGCATGACCCAGCAGTTGGTCGCCGTAATTTGCATCTCCTTACAGATTTCCTTTGCACTTAATCCAAGGAACTCGCGCATCATGAACACCCGGGCGGTATTAGCGGGCATCAGTTTGGCGCAGATCTCAAAGATTTCCCAGAATCTTTTGTTCTCCAGATTTTTGAATGGATCGGCCCATGCCTGCGGCCACGTCTCCCAGTGGCCGTCCGGCTGGAATAGTGAGTCAAAATCGCCGGCGCCGCTTTCCAGCTCGGCTTCCAGGGTGAGTTGCTTTGCTTCTTTCGCCTGCTTGCGGAAGATATCGAGAACTTTATGCTTGAGAATACCCGTCAGCCATGTTTTAGCCGAAGATTTTCCGGAAAACGTGGTACGGCTTTCCAGCGCCGCGAGCAGAGTTTCCTGCACCGCATCCTCCGCCAATGCGTTGTCACGCAATTGCAGCAGCGCATAGCGCAGCAGATAGGGGCGATATTCTTCAAGCGCAATAGCTGAAAGATCGCTTGATTTAGTCTGGTTATTCACCATAGACGAAAGGCTCCCCAGCTAAAAAGATAAATAAATTTAGGCGCTTCCACTTGGAAACACCAGCGGAAAGGGGCACTTGAAATGTACGGATGGCGACCCATATTGGGTTTAAGGGCGCGTATCGGCGCCGATTGATTGTTATCTTAATATGGAGATGAATATTTATGGCAAACATCACGCGTTACGATCCGTTTGAAGACGTGTTTGGCGATCTTTTAAAGGGTTTCTTTGTGCGGCCGGTGAATATCGAAAGTCCGTCGCAATCCATGCTTAAGATTGATGTGACTGAAGATGAAAAGGCATTTAAGGTTCAAGCCGAGCTTCCGGGTGTGAAGAAAGAGGACATTAATGTGTCTATTGACGGTAGTCATGTAGCCATCAATGCCGAAGTTAAGAAAGAGCACGAAGAAAAGGACGGCGAGCGAGTGCTACGCAGCGAGCGCTTTTTTGGGAAATTCTCGCGTAGCTTCCAGCTTGATCAGGACGTAGACGAAAGCAAAGCGGAGGCCAAGTATACCGATGGCGTGCTGCAACTAGTGCTGCCGAAGAAAGCGGCGGTTTCCGCCAAAAGGCTTAGCATCAGCTAACACGGAACTGTTTTGAAAAAAAGGCGGCCTAGTGCCGCCTTTTTTGTTTTGCGGTTGCAAAGTGTAGAATAGCGCACTTCGCATCCGGGCACGATACTATGCCGCTCAATCCGACCAGTGCAAGGCAGAGGGCCAATGACCTCGCCGAAGCGCTGCCATACATTCAGCGTTTTCATGGCAAGACCATCGTCATTAAATACGGCGGCAATGCTATGATCGAGGAATTCCTCCAGCACGGTTTTGCCCGCGATGTAGTATTGCTAAAACTTGTCGGCATGAACCCGGTAGTAGTGCACGGCGGCGGGCCGCACATCAATGAGCTCTTGAAACGTGTCGGAAAGGAAAGTGAATTCGTCCAAGGAATGCGGGTTACAGACCGCGAAACCATGGATGTCGTGGAAATGGTATTGGGAGGACAGGTCAACAAACAGATCGTGAGCCTCATAAATCGACACGGCGGCAGAGCAATCGGCCTGACCGGCAAGGATGGGGATTTTATCCGCGCGCGCAAATTGAAACTTAGAAGCAAGGTGAACCAGGAAGAATGGCTCGATATGGGGCAAGTCGGCGAAGTAGTGGGGGTTGATCCGCAGATAGTAACGTTGCTTGACAGCCAGGACTTCATCCCCGTTGTCGCACCGATTGGCGTAGGCGATAACGGCGAGTCCTACAATATCAACGCTGACTTGGTGGCCGGCAAAATCGCCGAAACGCTGAAAGCGGAGAAGCTGATTCTGCTCACCAATACGCGAGGAGTGCTGGATAAAAAAGGCAACGTGCTGACCGGTCTAAACGCGGCCAAGGTGAAGAACCTGATTGAGGACGGCACGATTTCAGGGGGCATGCTTCCCAAGGTGAACTGTGCGCTGGAGGCGGTACGTAACGGCGTGAAAACCTGCCACATCATAGACGGTCGTGTGGAGCACGCGCTGCTCCTCGAAATCCTAACTGATGAAGGCGTGGGCACGCTGATTCGGGCGGGCGCGCGATAAGCGCCATAAAGTTGATGTGAGGTTTAGCGATGTCAGGCAGGCATGGCGAACGGAAATTGCAGATCCTGCAAACGCTGGCGGAAATGCTGCAAAACCCGCGTGCGGAAAAAATAACCACCGCTGCTCTCGCCGGGAAGCTCGACGTTTCCGAAGCCGCTTTGTACCGCCATTTCGCCAGCAAGGCGCAAATGTTCGAGGGACTCATTGAATTCATCGAAGAATCAATTTTTGGCCTCATCAATAAGATCACGACTGACGAGAAAAGCGGAGTGAAGCAACTAGAAGCAATAATCACCATGCTTTTGAGCTTCGCGAAAAAGAATCCGGGCATGACGCGGGTGCTGATCGGCGATGCGCTGGTGAATGAGAATGATCGGCTACAAGCGCGCATCAATCGGTTACATGACCGGCTCGAGGCATCGATCAAACAGGCGCTGCGCTTCGCTACAAGTCAAAACGAGTTGCCCGCGGACACGGATGCCACGGCGCAGGCGAATCTACTGATGTGCTATGTCACGGGGCGCTGGCACCAGTATGCAAAAAGCGGCTTCAAGCGAGAACCAATGGAGCATTGGGCCGGCCAATGGCGGGAATTGATAAGAAGTTAGGCGGTTACTGCTTGCGTTCTTTCACCGCAAACGAAGCATTTCGGATCCTTGGAAAGCTTGATGGAGCGCCATTCCATCGAGAGCGCATCAAGCACCAGCAACCGGCCATTAAGTGTTTCACCTGCGCCGGTCAATAACTTGAGTGCTTCCGCGGCTTGGATTGTTCCAATGATGCCAGTTAACGGTGCGAACACGCCCATTACTGCGCAGCGCGTTTCCTCGAGATCGCTTTCTTCGGGAAACAGGCAGTGGTAGCAGGGGCTAGAGCTTTCACGTAAGTCGAATACTGCAACCTGGCCGTCGAAGCGCACGCCAGCACCCGAAACCAGCGGCTTGCGGTGCGCTACACAGGCCCGGTTAACTGCGTGTCGAGTTGCAAAATTGTCGCTCGCATCGAGCACTACATCGGCATTTTTCACCAGATCCATTAAATCTCCGCTCGATACTCGTTCTGGCACTTCCACCACCGTCACTTCAGGATTGATTAGCGCCAAAGTTTGGCGCGCGGATTGCGTTTTCAGCGTGCCAACGGCAGTCGTGTAATGCACGATTTGCCGCTGCAGGTTGGTGAGGTCCACCTTTTCGCCATCACAGATGGTAATTTTGCCCAAACCGCTTGCGGCAAGATAAAGCGCAATGGGCGAGCCCAGACCGCCTGCGCCGATAATCAGTGCGTGCGAATTGAGAAGTTTTTCCTGCCCTTCAATGCCGATCTGCGGCAAGAGAATGTGGCGGCTGTAGCGTATCAGCTGATTGTCGTCCACGGGAAAACGCCGGCCACCCGACTAAGCTTAATTTTGCCCTTGCAGGATTTGCAGACCCTTGAGCAAGTTGATCGCCTGATTCAGCTGATAATCATTTTTTCCGCCAAATTCCGGAAGCTCGACTTTGCCTTCTTCTCCGCCCTTGGGTTTGGGCTTGGGTACGGATTTGGACGGCACAGCTTTTGAAGTCGGAGTCTTATCTTCGGACTGCTTGTCATTCGTGAGATGGTGCTCCAAATCGGCTTCCCGCAACTGCGGACCCTCTTCAATGCCGCTTACCGTTGCTTCTTCCACCCTAATGTCCGGCGTGATCCCCTTCGCTTGGATCGATCGCCCATTGGGCGTGTAATAGCGTGCGGTAGTAAGCTTGATGGCCGTGTTATTCCCAAGCGGCAATATGGTCTGTACAGAACCTTTTCCGAAACTTTGCGTTCCCATGACGACGGCGCGCTTGTGATCCTGCAGCGCGCCGGCCACGATCTCCGAGGCTGAGGCTGTGCCATTGTTGACCAGCACCACCATTGGCACTGTCTTCACTGCGGACGGAAGTTTCTTCAGATAATCTTCCTTGAATTCACCGCGCAAATAGTTTTCCGGAGTAGCACTAAATCTCATCTTGGAGTCCTCGGTCCGCCCATCTGTGTAAACTACAAGTGAATTCGGCTCCAGAAAAGCTGAAGATACCGCCACCGCGCTGTTCAGCAAGCCGCCCGGATCGTTGCGCAAGTCCAGAACCAGACCTTTCAGCGCTCCTGGCTTATATAGATCGGTGATCGCCTTGGACAGTGATTCGCCAGTGTGTTCCTGGAACTGTGTGATCCGTATGTAGCCATAGCCCGGCTCGACCAACTTTGATTTGACACTTTGTACTTTGATGATCGCGCGAGTCAGAGTGAAAACCAGCGGTTTGGGTTCACCCTTGCGCACTACGGTCAGGGTAATCTGCGTATTGGGCTTACCGCGCATGCGTTTGACTGCTTCGTTGAGGGTCATGCCCTTGACCGCGGTGTCATCGAGCTTGATGATGAGGTCGCCGGTTTTAAGTCCGGCATTATAGGCTGGCGTATCTTCTATCGGCGAAACCACCTTGACAAAACCATCCTCCATCCCGACCTCGATGCCCAAGCCTCCGAACTCACCTTGGGTTCCAACCTGCAATTCCTTGAACGCTTCGGCATCAAGGTAGGCTGAATGAGGATCCAGCCCCGTAAGCATGCCGTTTATTGCTTCAGTGATGAGTTTCTTGTCGTCTACCGGTTCGACGTAATCGTTCTTGATGCGACCGAATACTTCCGTGAAGGCGCGCAATTCCTCCACAGGCAGAGGCGCGCTGGCTTCTTTTTGCGCTACGGCTGAATAATTTAGGCTCAGCGCGGCGCCCAGCAACGCGCCCAGCACTACCAGCCCAATTTGCCCTAATCTGTTGCGCATCAAAAATCTCCTAGCATCTACGGAAGCGACGAAATAACCTACTTTACTGTGACCCAGCTCAGCGGGTCAAACGGCTTGCCTTGGTGCCGCATTTCAAAGTATAAACCGGATTCAATATTGCCGCCGCTATTTCCTACCGCAGCAATGGTGTCCCCGCCATGGACGTAATCCCCGACTTGTTTATAAAGAGTTTCGTTGTTGCCATATAGGCTCATGTAACCTGCCCCATGGTCTAGGATAATCAGATTGCCGAATCCTCGCAGCCAGTCGGCATACACTACTTGGCCGGCCGCGATGGCTTTAACGTCCTGCCCCCCTGGCGATAGAATGAACAGTCCTTTCCAAGTTAGGCCGCTGTCTGTACGTGGACTACCGAAACGATTTATGAGTTCCCCTTTTATTGGCAAATTTAGCCGGCCTTTTAATTGTTGGAAAGGGTTGGCGTCGAGTGCGGAATCGGGTAGCTGGTTGTTGCTGAGCTTAGGTGGCGGTTTTTTTTCGTAGAGGATTTTCGCAAGCTTTTCCACTAAGCGCGTAAGACGGCGCTCGTTACGCTGCAGGGTTCCAATTTCGCGGCGCTGCTGGGAAATTTGCTTGGAGACGCTGGCGAGCACTTGTTGATGGGTGGATTTCTCTTTTTCTAGAAGCCTTTTCTGAGCAGCCTGCTCAAGCTGGATTTCCTTGAGTTCGTTGCTTTTTTCCCGTGTTTTAGATGTGAGAACATTCAGCTGATTAAGGTTATCGCGAAGTTCCGCGATGAAATCTGTCCGCGCCCTTGAGATATAGCTGTAGTAATAAAGTTGGCGCGAAATCTGATTGGGATCCTGACCGTTCAGGAGTAACACCAAGTAGTTAGGTTGTTGTCCCAAATAGAGTTGATACAGCAGTTTCTCCAGTAATGCCTGCTGGGTGCGGATGCTGGATTCGGCCTGCCCGCTTTGCGCCTGCAGATTTGCGAGCTGGGTGTTGACATCGCGTTGCTTGCGATTAAGTTCGTAAAGCTTGCGGTTCGCGTCCGAGATAGCGAGCTCCGATTCCCTTAATGCATCGGCCGCCTCCGATTTCGATTCTTCAGCGTCTGCCAGTTCTTTTTGCAACGCTTCAATGCGGCTACGTAACTGTTTCAGCTCCTCCTTGGGTGCCGCGTGGTTTGGCCCGGCAAAAACGAGACAGAAAACGGTCAAGCCGGCACAAATCAAAAGCCAATTCTCAAGCGTAAGCCGTGTAGTTTTACTATTCAGTTGTCGGGCGCTATCGGAGAGTCTGAATTGTGGGTATCGCAGGAAGGAGGACACCGTGTTGTCCCAGTGACAATTTTATGCTCTGGCTTTTCCTTGGTTGGCAATCGCTTGCATGGCCTGCGTCACTGATTTCTCATCACCTAAGTAGTAGTGTTTCAATGGCTTCAGGTTATTGTCAAGTTCGTACACCAATGGGACGCCTGTGGGGATGTTAAGTTGCACAATCTCCTGATCGCTTATATGGTCGATATGTTTGACAAGCGCTCTTAGAGAATTGCCATGTGCCGAGATGATCACCTTTTGACCCGATGTAATCGCTGGAGCAATGGTCTCATTCCAGTAGGGCAGGAATCGCGTGACGGTATCTTTCAGACATTCAGTCAAAGGAAGATATTTTTTTGGAACGTCTCGATATCTTGGGTCATGTCTTGGGTTACGCTCGTCGGATTCGTCGAGCGCAGGCGGACGCACATCATAACTCCTGCGCCACAGTAATACCTGCTGTTCCCCAAACTTGGCGGCAGTCTCGGATTTGTTCAAACCCTGCAACGCACCGTAATGCCGCTCGTTGAGCCGCCAGGAAAGGTTTACGGGTATCCACATCAACTCCATGTCCTCGAGCACAATCCATAATGTCTTGATGGCGCGCTGGAGCAAGGAGCTGTAAGCGACATCGAATACAAACCCCTTTTGCTTTAGTAGCAACGCAGCCGTCCTTGCCTCCTGCACCCCTGTTTCGGACAAAGCAACGTCTGTCCAGCCAGTGAAGCGGTTTTCTTTGTTCCAGGTGCTTTCACCATGACGCAACAAGACCAGTTTTCTCATAGGAAATAAACGCGGCGGATTTTGAAAATATTGTATTATTTTATTATATTTCCTCAGCGACTTCTCTTGACAATAAAACGCCTCGCCGCATTTCTCGATTTCCCTCATATCAGTTTAGCCCTGATAGGTTTGATGTGGGTGCTTCCTTTCCTTCAGCCGCATCGCCAATTTCCTCTTCCCAGTTTTTACACGGAGTGGCTGGCTTTTGCTTTGGGATTAGCCGCGCTCTCGCTGCTGCTACAGAAGCGTCACTGGAATGAACCGGAATTCCCGAGAGTCGGTCTGGTTCCTCTGGCATTAGGTGCATTGCTGTTATTGCAGCTGACTCTTGGCAAAATTGCGTATGCCGAGCAGGCGCTGTTGGCAGTGGCGTATCTGCTATGGATGGCTTTTCTGGTATTGCTCGGAAATATTCTGCGGCGGGAAATTGGATTGGCGGACACTAGCACCACGCTGGCTTGGTGTCTCGTTGCGGGTGGAGTATTGAGTGCCATTGTCGGCGTGCTTCAACACTATCAGCTTCATACGCTCATCGATCCATTGGTTGGAGTAAAAACTGAAAATGCGGTTTTTGGCAATCTGGCACAACGAAATCATTTCGCCGACTACACTTGCTTGGCTCTCGCGTCACTGGTGTTTTTATATTCAAACCGCAGGCTAAATTGGGCTGTTGCGGCGGTACTGGCTGTGTTATTGCTTTTTGTTTTGGCACTGAGCAGCTCGCGCAGCGCCTGGCTTTTTCTTTTTGCATTACTGGCCCTGTCGGCATGGTGGTATTGGAAAGATAGAAAATCCAGGGCACTGCTGAGGACTTGTATTTTGCTGGTTTCAGGTTTCGGTTTGATGCAATGGGTGGTGAAATTGTCTTGGCTTGCCGCGCCAATGCCTGCGGTTACTTCTATTGATAAATTATATGATTTTGCCAGCGGCAATATCCGCCTTGAGCTGTGGCAGGAGGCATGGCACATCTTTTTACAGTCGCCACTGTTGGGTGTGGGATGGGGTCAGTTTACATGGCAGCACTTCCTATATGGAGTATTGCTCAAAAGCCACGGTCTAAGCGGCTTGTACAATCATGCACACAATATCGTTATGCAATTGCTTGCTGAAACCGGACTGGTTGGCACCTTGCTGATAGTGGTGGGTACGACAATCTGGCTGCACGGGTTGCGGCGCATGGCTTTTGATATCCATCTTTGGTGGCTATTGGCGCTCCTTGCCGTAATTGGAATTCATAGCATGCTTGAATTTCCGTTATGGTATTCGCATTTTCTCGGCATAGCGGCAGTGCTGTTAGGTCTGGGAGAAACGCGTTTCTATACGCTGGAGATGCAGCGCGTCGGCAGAATCAGTTTTGCGTTAATGCTGGTTTTGGGATGGGTGTCAGCAATCTCGTTGGTTTACAGTTACCGCAACCTCGAGGAGACGCTCTTTGCCAAAGGGCTTGAAAAACTGGATGCGGCAGGACTCAAGCGGCTCAACGAGGATCTTCTGGAAATCCACCGCACCTCACTCCTTGCGCCGTACATAGAGCTGGCTTATACCGGCGCCATTGTCCTCAACAAGGAGCACCTTTCAGACAAGCTCGAACTGAATAGCCGGGTTATGCATTTTGTTCCCGTCAGCATGGTGGTATATCAGCAGGCGATTTTGCTGGCGCTCGACGGTCAAGCAGCGGCGGCAAAAACGCAGCTTGAGCGCGCCGCCGTAGCTTATCCGGATGAACTTGGAAACTTTGCCAAGGTCGTACGTTTTTTGCTATCCCAGGACCCCGCGGAACTTGAGCCTCTGCTAGAATTATCTGAGCAGAAACTCAAGGAGAAAGGCATTGGAGTTCGTGCAAAATAATATTTGGTTAATTCTGCTCGCGGCGGTGAGCGGAGGGATGTTGATTTGGCCGATGATTTCGAGCCGCGTTCATGGCGGAAGCGAAGTAGGCACTTTAGAAGCAGTTCAGCTCATAAATCGCCGTGACGCGCTGGTGCTGGATGTGGGCGAAGGCTCTGAATTTGCGGCAGGGCATATCCCGAATGCGAAACATATTCCTCTGGCGCGACTAAATCAGAGCTTGCGCGAACTCGAGAAATTCAAGGCACGGCCGGTTTTGGTGAGTTGCCACAACAGCACCGCATCCGCAAAAGCGTGCGACCTGCTACGAAAAAGCGGTTTCAGTGAAGTATTCGGACTGAAAGGCGGAATAGCTTCGTGGGAACAGGCAAGCTTGCCGATCGAGAAAGGTTCGTGAAATGTCGGTGGTGAGCATGTATGCGACCGGAATATGCCCGTTTTGCGTTATGGCTGAACGGTTGCTGCGCGCCAAAGGTGTTTCAAAGATAACGAAGATTCGCGTTGATCTCGATCCCGAAAAACGTATCGAAATGATGCGTAAATCCGGCCGCCGTACCGTCCCGCAAATCTATATCAACGGCCACCACGTGGGTGGGTATGAAGAGCTGGCGGCGCTGGAACACGCCGGTAAGCTGGGCGAATTGCTGTCCCGGAAGGGTAACGGTTGATGGTCGAACACGGGCGCACCTGATGAGCGAAAAACAGCAGGCCGAATTTTCGATTGAAAAGCTCTACGTAAAAGATTTGTCTTTGGAGATTCCCAATGCGCCGCGCATTTTCCTGGAGCGCGAAGCACCTCAGGTAGACGTGCGGCTCCATACTGAAGGAAATTCGATTAGCGAGGGGGTTTTTGAGGTCGTGCTGACTGTCACCATTACCGCCAAGCTCAAGGACAAAACTATGTTCTTGGTGGAGGCGGCACAGGCGGGAATATTTAATATCCGAAATGTGGCAAAAGAGGAAATCGAGCCGATATTAGGTATCGCCTGTCCGAACATTCTCTTTCCCTATGCGCGCGAGGTGATTTCAGATGTTGTGAGCCGTGCCGGTTTTCCGCCGGTGATACTGAATCCTGTGAATTTTGAGGCGCTATATCAGCATCGGCAGCAAAAGTCTCAGCCGAGCGCGGAAACTACCCACTGAAAATTTCAGTCATGCGTTACTGCCTAATTGCTCTATTAATGTGCTTGGTGGCGGATCCGCTCGCTGCTACGGAGTTCCGTTGTGTTGCCGAGGACGCGGCAGTTCTGTACGACGCGCCCTCGTTGAAAGCCCAAAAGCTTTACGTGCTAGGCCGTGATTATCCGTTGGAGATCGTGGTGGTGCTGGAGGACTGGATTAAGGTGCGCGATGCCAGCGGAGAGCTTGCTTGGGTGGAAAAAAAATCCTTGAGCAATAAACGCAGCGTGATGGTTACTGTGCCTCTTGCCGATATACGTCAGGCGTCCAGTGACAATTCTCCTCTAGTGTTTCAGGCTGAGCAGTCGGTATTGCTCGAACTCGTGGAATTCTCCGATCCAGGCTGGATCAAAGTGCGCCATCGCGACGGACAAACGGGTTATGTACGCACTAATCAAGTGTGGGGTGTATGAAGCTTGCGGTTCTGGGCGCGGGCGCGTGGGGCACTGCGCTTTCCATCGCCTTATCTTCGCGCCACGACGTCAGCCTGTGGGAATATAATGCCGAGCATTTTGCCCACCTCAGGGCTTGTCGTATCTCTCGTTTTCTGCCCGAATTTTCCCTGCCGGACCGGATTGAAATCCATTCGGCCATAAGTGATGCACTGGCCGGGGCCGACTTGGCGCTGATTGCCGTACCGACACCGGGCTTGCGGCAGACTTTGCGTGCGATGAAGTCGAGCCGGGTGCCCGGAGTTTTGGCTTGCAAAGGTTTCGAGCCCGGCGGCAATTGTTTGCCAAACCAAGTGGCGTCCCAGGAATTTGCCCAAGGAATCTCCTACGCAATTTTGTCGGGACCCAGCTTCGCCCAGGAAGTGGCGCGGGGATTACCCGCCGCTCTTACCCTTGCTTCCGCTGACAAAAAGTTCGCGCAAGCTGCGACAAAGGAACTGCATAGCCGGAACCTGCGCATTTACTCCAGCGACGACGTGATTGGCGTAGCAATCGGCGGCGCAGTAAAAAACGTGATTGCGATTGCCGCCGGCATTGCCGATGGCCTGGGCTTAGGTCATAACGCCAGGGCTGCACTAATCACGCGTGGACTGGCGGAAATCACTAGGTTGGGCATAAAAATGGGCGGAAAGCCGGAAACCTTCATGGGCCTGGCCGGAGCAGGCGATCTAATCCTTACTTGCACCGGCGATCTCTCACGGAATCGACAAGTCGGGTTGATGCTGGCTGCCGCGCAACCGCTGTCGCAAATACTTGACAAGCTCGGTCATGTGGCGGAGGGAGTGACCACAGCACGCGAGGTACACCGGCTAGCGGGTGAACTAAAAGTAGAAATGCCCATTACGCGCGCTGTGAGCCGCGTGTTATACGAGAATGTTGCCGCAAAAACCGCGCTGCAAGAGCTGCTAGACCGCGATCCTAGAGCTGAAAACTACTGACCCCCTTTAAAACCTGCCTGCCGCCATGCTTCGTAAATCACCACTGCGGCGGCATTCGCCAAATTCAGGCTGCGGTTTTCTGGCAGCATCGGCAGCCGGATTCGGTTTTGTTGCGGAAAACTCTCAAGAAGAGATGGCGGCAATCCTCGTGTCTCTGGGCCGAAAACAAATACGTCGCCGGGACTGAATGAGATGTCGTCGTAACGTCGCTTACCGCGGGTCGTGACGGCAAACAAACGGCGTCCGGAAAAGCGCTCTTTGCAGCGTTCCCAGCTTTCATGCAGGGCGATATGCGCGAATTCATGATAATCGAGACCGGCGCGCCGCAATTGCCGGTCAGTCAGCCTGAACCCCAGCGGTTTGATCAAATGCAGCGATACCCCGGTATTTGCGCATAAGCGGATGATGTTTCCAGTATTGGGGGGAATTTCCGGCTGATACAGGACTAAATTGAACACAGGGAACCTCTAATTAAGTCCTCCGCGTGACGCGTTGCGGATGAGAAACGGCCGAATGCAAGGCGCGAGGGCGAAGCGCTACTACCTAGTAACGCAAGCCCGAGCAACGCCGCAGGCGACCGTTTATTCGCCGCAACCCTCATGGGACGGGGCTGCCGCGACACGGTCAGCGAAGCTTGGGGTGCGGGAGCGGCAGCATGAGCCCCGTTTAACATGTTTCTTGCGGCAGCTTGCGCCCCTTCCCGCTCCACGCCGCGCGCCCCTGAGTCCGGGGCGCCCGGCCGCCAGGTATTGTCGCTCGTCGCTTATTGGGTAAGCACCCAACGGCGCTCCTCGCTTCGCGCCCGCCAGCCGGAAAGCACACCGTCGCGCACGTGTAGGGCATAATTAGAGGTTCCATTCCTTGTATCATAAAAGAAAAACAGTTAATTTAGCGATTCAAGGCATGGAGTATGCTTGCTGTAAAAACACTCTGAATAAATGGAGAGAGGCATTTTATGGCACGGCCTGAAAGAATCCGCATAGGTGAAATCCTGGTGCTGCTTAATGTGGTTACACAGGAGCAGGTAAAAACTGCGCTTGAGCAGCAAAAGCACAGCGGCCGGAAGCTGGGACGGATCTTCATCGAGAACGGCATAGTCACCGAAGATCAGGTAGCAGAAGCTCTCGCCAAGCAACTCAATATCCCGTTTATCAACCTCAAATATTACAACGTCAACGCCGACGTCGTGCGTAAACTTCCTGGGGTCCAGGCGCGACGACTCCGGGCACTCGTATTGGAAGACCGCAAAACAACTTACCTCGTGGGTATGGTCGATCCAACCGATTTGCTCGCTTACGACGAACTGTCGCGCCAGTTAAAGCGCAATCTAGAGATCGCGGTGGTGACCGAGGGCATGTTGCTGGAAGTGGTAGGAAGGGTTTATCGGCGCACTGAAGAAATCAGCGGACTGGTGCGGGAACTCGAACAGGACCTGGGCGATACCTATATTGACTTCGGCGTGCTCACCGCGACCCTCGGCGCCGAGGAAGCGCCGGTCGTGAAGCTTCTGCAGTCGGTGTTTGAAGACGCGACGCAAGTGAACGCCTCCGACGTACACATTGAACCTCAGGAGCACGCACTGAGAATTCGCTTCCGCATCAACGGCACCATGCTCACCCAGACCGAAGCGGACAAAAAAATCGCACCGGCCATGGCGCTGCGTCTAAAGATCATGTCGGGGCTGGACATCGCCGAAAAGCGCATGCCGCAGGATGGCAGGTTCAATGTCCGGGTGCGTGATCAGCCTATAGATGTCCGAATATCCACGATGCCGACACAGTACGGCGAGTCAGTGGTGATGCGTCTGCTGAACCAGGCTCGAGGGATGCTCGGCCTTGACCGCCTCGGTATGCCGAAAGACATGCTCGAGAGGTTTCTCAATATCATTCAGCGCACCAACGGCATGATTCTGGTGACTGGACCGACCGGAAGCGGCAAAACGACGACGCTGTACGCTGCGCTTGCCAAACTCAACACACCTGACAAGAAAATCATCACTGTGGAAGACCCGGTTGAATATCGGCTTCCTGGAGTTAATCAGACTCAGGTTAATGAAAAAATTGACCTGACCTTTGCGCGTGTGCTGCGTTCAACATTGCGCCAAGACCCGGACATCATTCTAGTCGGTGAAATGCGCGACCAAGAGACTGCGCAGATTGGCCTGCGCGCAGCGATTACCGGACACATGGTGTTTTCCACACTGCATACTAAGGATGCGGTAAGCACGCCGATTCGCCTGATTGACATGGATGTACCGAGATTTATGGTTGCGACCTCGCTGCAGGCGGTGCTCGCCCAGCGCTTGCTGCGGGTAATTTGCGAAAACTGCACCGAGCCTTATGTGCCCGATTCGCACGAGCACTCTTGGCTCGTTCACGAGCTGGGGGAAAAACTCGTGCAGCACAAGTTTGCCCGGGGTCGTGGCTGCCATAATTGCAGCGGCACCGGTTTTCAAGGCCGAGTCGCAGTGTATGAAATGCTGGAGATGACCGCGCCTCTCGTTCAAGCCGCCAACCGCGAAGATCCAAACGTCTTTATCCAAGCCGCCCAGCAGCAAATGGCAGGGAAAATGCTGCGGCATTATGCGCTCAAACTGGCTTTGGAGTGCAAAACCACCGTATCTGAAGTGATGAGCATTACCAGCCAGGTGGAAGACTGAAAAAATGCCGTATTTCGCCTACAAGGGACGCAACGCTCGCCGCGAGCTTGTGCGCGGCAGGCAGGAAAATTCCGACGCCGCTTCGGTTGCTGATCAATTGTTCAACATTGGAATAACTCCCATAGATATTTTTCCTGCTGGAGAGCCCGCCGTCCAGGAAATTGGAAAATGGATGTCGAACGCGTTCGCCGAGAAGGTGAAGCTCGTGGACCTCATGTTGTTCAGCCGCCAGATGTATACCCTGCTCAAGGCGGGCGTACCGATACTTCGGTCTTTGGCGGGTTTGCAGGAGTCAGTGGAGAACCGTACGTTTGCGAAGGCGCTGGAGGACATTCGTAAGAGTCTCGACAGCGGCCGCGAGCTCAGTGTGTCGTTGCGTGCGTACCCCGGGATATTTTCGCAGTTCTACATCAGCATGGTGCGGGTAGGCGAGGTCACTGGCACACTGGAGGCCGTATTTCTGCGGCTCTTTGAACACCTAGAGTTTGAAGGCGAAATGCGCGGACGCGTCAAGGCAGCTTTGCGTTACCCCATGTTTGTTATTATCACTATGGCAATAGCACTGATGGTGATTAACCTTTTTGTTATTCCAGCCTTTGGAAGTGTATATAAGGGGCTCAAAGCGGAGCTGCCACTGATGACGAAGATATTAATCGGTTTTTCTAATTTTACAGTGCATTATTGGCCGGTAATGCTGGTAATTCTGCTTTTGGCGGTGTTTGGGTTTCGATCGTTTGTCGCGACCAGCAAAGGCCGATATCAATGGGACAGGATCAAGCTGCGCTTTCCGATTGCTGGCCCGATCATGCTTAAGGGGACGTTGGCGCGTTTCGCCCGCAGCTTTTCGCTCGCATTCAAAAGCGGAGTTCCGGTGGTGGAAGCATTGAATGTGGTGGCGGACGTGGTGGAAAACGATTATATAGCGCACCGAATCGGGCAGATGCGGGATGGGGTGGAACGCGGTGAAAGCGTTCTACGCACTGCAATTTCCACGGGCGTTTTTACCCCGGTAGTCCACCAAATGTTAGCGGTGGGAGAAGAAACCGGAGAGCTGGACAATATGATGCAGGAAGTTGCGCACTTGTATGAACGCGAGGTTGAATATGACGTCAAAAATTTAAGCGCGCAGATTGAACCGATACTCATCATTGGACTCGGGGTTCTTGTTTTAGTCCTGGCGCTGGGAGTGTTTTTGCCCATCTGGGATTTGGCCAAGGTAACCGTAAAATAACCAAATTATCTATGCCGGACAATGCTGGACGGGTTGGGATAGGTAGGGTCCTAAAATTACCAGCTTATTACCTAAAAATGTCAACAGTTGCTCAAAAGCGTCGTGAAGCCCATAACGAGTAACCGATAATGTATAATCAGACCGGTAAAAAAAGGGATAACGGGAGGATTAGCAACTTGCCCAGGCCGGTTTTGAGACCGGGCGCATATCACATATCAGGTAACTAATAATATGCGGCGAGCGAGCGTTTAAAACATAACGGTTCCGGATAAACCTTAGCTATGTTGACAAAACTTGTAGCGGATATAATCCTGCAGTCTTTTTTAATATTCGTGGTGCTGGGGTGCATATTCAGCCTTTTAATCGGCATCTGGATGCTGGTCCTGCCCGAGAGCGTGCTGCGGTTTAATCAAAAAATGGCTAAATGGTATGGAACCGAAAGACTGGCTGCCGCACTGGACCAGCCGCACAAGATAGACCCTCTTTTATACCGCTATCACCGAGCGGTCGGCGCGGGGGTGTTGGTAGGAGGGATATACATCCTTTACGTGATGCTTTTTGTTGTGGGCAGAAAAGCCTTGGGTGGGGATCTGAGCCCCGGGCTAAATCCGCAAGTCACCGCATGGCTCCTGAATGCCCTGGGGGTGACACTGGCTCTGAGCAGCCTGTTGGCCTTGGTTATTGGATTCTTTCTGGTGGTTCGTCCGAGCGCGTTTAAGCGCTTTGAGGGATGGGCTAACCGCTGGTACGCAACCGAGAAATCGTTGAAGATCATGGAGGAAATGCATCTGAAACCCGACGAAGCAATGCTGCGCAATTACCGCATTGTTGCGGCGCTGATTATTGCAGGAAGCATCTATGTCATTCTTTCGTTATGGCTTGTGCTATCTTAGGCATGGATATTGCTCACTTTATTCTGAAAGGAAGAATTCACCGCGGCATAACAAATATGCCGCATGAAGGGGTACGCCGGTCTATCATTATGGAATGCGCTGCGGCCGTTCCGGTGAGGAGCACGGCGGACTGCTTGGGGGCTGCGGCCCCTTAACCAACGGGGCTTCGGCCCCCAAGAAGGAGTATCGATTATGTTTAAGCAACAATCAGGTTTTACTTTGATTGAACTGATAGTCGTCATTGTAATTTTGGGAATACTTGCGGCTGTGGCTCTTCCGCGATTTATTACGGTCACAACTGACGCGCGTATAGCCAAAATGAATGGCGTTGCAGGCGGAATGAGCTCAGCGGCATCCTTGGCTCATGCGGCGCAGTTGGTGGCGAATTTGGCGTCGAATGCATCAGTTACCATGGAAGGTGCATTGGTGACCATGGTTAACGGATACCCGACTGCGGATGTAGCCGGTATCCAAACTGCATCTAACATTAACACTACGGACTTTCCTTCGACGGGTAATAATCCATACGTTTCGACATCCGATAGCGGCCATGCCAACTGCAAGGTGACTTATACGGCTGCATCTACTACTAATCCGCCGACTGTTGACAAGAGCCAAGTAGTACCGGGTCCAGGCAACAGCGGTTATACCAATTGTTCATAAGCCGTGGGTTGAGAAACGCTTATCAAAAGCGGCTATTACGAATGCTTTAAAAGCGGCAAGTAACATGGATGGGGTGGGTTGACGCAACTGCGGCTTCCCACCCTATTTTTTTAAACGAGCGCTTTATTTGTGATTAAAACGAGCGTATGTGCGGGTTTGAAATGAAACACTCAGGTTTTACGATGATCGAGATGATCACCACACTGATCATCATAGGTGTCCTTGCTGCCATCGCGGCGCCGCGCTTTTTCACGCAGCAGGCCTACAGCGACCGAGGTTTCTATGACCAGACTCTGGCCATTACGCGTTTTGCGCAAAAATCGGCGATTGCCATCAGGCGCAACGTTTGCGTGAATATCGCGCCCCCCTCGATCAGCGTTACTTACGCTTCCGCTTCGTCACCTCTTGTAAGCCCGCCGTTGCCGTGCACTTCGGCGGCCGTTTCGGGAGCGCCTTGCGACACTAATCTGCCCAGTCCGGTTGGCGGTTCGCCGTTTACCATCACTGCCCCGAGCGGAACCACCCTCAGCCCCGCAACGACGATTACTTTCTTGGGGCTGGGCATTGTCTCCGCTGCAAGCACAACGACAACGATCGCGGTTTCGAGCCGGACGATCACAGTTGAAACCTGTACGGGCTATGTTCACTGAGGGCGGTATTCGCGGGTCCTGGCTTTCGCGGCAGCACGGCTTGACGCTAATCGAGCTCGTCCTGTTTATATTAATTGTCAGTGTGAGCATTGCCGGCATATTTCTGGTTTTGTACAAAAGCATTCGTACTGGTTCCGACCCGGTGGTACGCAAGCAGGCGATTGCGATTGCGGAATCCCTGCTCGAGGAGGTCGAACTAATGCCGTTTACTTACTGCGATACTAACGATGCGAACGTGTTGACTGCTACTGGCGCATTTGTAGGTGCGGGTGGCTGCGCCGCCACTGTTCAAGGGATCGGCCCGCAAGCGGGTGAAACCCGTTATTCCTCGACCACGCCGTTTGATAATGTGGGCGACTATAGCGGCTTTGACACTAATACTGCATCACCCAGCGGGATATGCGACATTACGGGCACCTGCAATTCCGCACTTGGCAATTACCGCGCCCAGGTAACCGTGGCGCAAGACCCAAATTTGGGATCCATTGCGCAGACCGAAGCGCTGCGAATCACGGTGACCGTGACCGGCCCAGGCAATACCAGTGTGACACTGGACGGCTACCGAACCCGATACGCGCCGAATACCACGCAATGACGTGCATGAAAAATCATCGGCAAATTATTAACTCAGGCTTTTCGCTCATCGAAGCGGTGGTGGTAATTGCCATTACCGGAGTCATCATCGCCATAGTTGGGAAGGTTCTTCTGAGCGCGCCGGTGACAGGCTATGTCGACACCGCGCGGCGTGCGGAGATGGTGGATATTGCTGACACTGCATTGCGCCGCATGGGGCGCGATCTGCACAATGCCTTGCCTAACAGCGTGCGCGTGACCCCTGATGCGCACTATCTTGAGTATCTCGATGTGCGCACTGGCGGCCGTTATCGCGCTGGACCCCATACTAATGCCATTTCCAGCATTAGTGTGGCTAATCCAACGGTTATGACCACTGCTGCCCCGCATGGGATGTCTACCGGAACGCAAGTGCTTTGTTCGGGCACCAATTCTACCCCTATTGCCGATGGAACCT
>DASPRE010000108.1:0-2596 GCA_035624615.1 Burkholderiales bacterium
TTTCCATATGGCTAAGTGCCGCCGTCAGCTTGATCTTTGCCTTAAGGGTTAACACCTACTTGCTTTCCCTCGATATCTGGACCGAAAACCCCTACATTTTTTTCAGCCTGTTGGCGATCCTCGGGGTCTGTCTTGCCACGCGCAAAGATGATCACAAGTGGTATTGGCTCGCCGCAATTGCCATAGCTTGCGCAACCTTGGTACGCGCCGCCGCTCTTTCGATGTTATTGGCGTTTTGGCTTTTTTTGCTATTACACAAACCGAAGAATTTCATACGCCTAATGGTGGCGTCCGCAATACCGTTCGCGTTGTGGGCCGTCATCAGCGCGTCCACCCAAGTGGGGCTTTCGGGCTACCAGCATTCATGGTTGAAGGCTTATCTCACGCACCCACTGATCCAGATCATTCAACATCAACTTCAACTCGGAGCGACAAGCTTGAGGAGAACCTGGCGATTCGGGTGGCTTGGGCCGAGTCACACGCCTGCCTTGGTTGTTGCTCAGACAATTTTCGGTGCAATTTGCATCGCTGGCTGGTTGTACCGTTTGAGATACCTTAAATTTGACGCCATTTACGTAACCATTTATTTGGCGATGGTGTTCGCCTGGCCTAATCCAGAGCCGCTGCGCTATTTCTATGTGGTGACGCCTGTCCTCATCGCTCAGGGCTTCCTTTTGGTGGCTAAGTCCGCACAAAGCTGGTTGCCGATGCGCAATCCAGCAATGATCGGAGGAGCTTTGGCGATTATTCTCCTAATGCTACTGATGCCCACCCTTTTACTCAACATTCGTTATTTGCTGGAACCCGTACCGTCCGAAATAGCCGCCGGCAAGCATATCGCTGAGTGGTTTGACGATGATCGCAAGACGGCGGTCGTCAGTGCTTATTTCCATACCCGTCTGATCTCGCACCTAAAAGAAATCAGTGCATTTATCCCGGAAAACGAATGCGTATTTGCCATCAAGCCGACCCTTGTTACTTTTTATTCCAGGCGCTCCAGCTATGGCCCGCCAAAAATCGACGTGAGCGATCAAGATTTCCGGCTGCAAATGGAAAAATGTCGTTATGCTTACTTTCTGCCTTTCGAGAGCCCCTCGTATGGTGAGTCGTTTTATCCTCTTTCCCGGCTTGGTTACAAAGCAAAGATCATATCAATAAAAAGACTAGGCCTAAATGCCAATCTGCCGCCGGTCGGAATGCTGGCAGAAATAATAAATTAATGTCCGCAAGCAAAAATTGAAACGAGATTGCTTCGATCGAAGTTTTTCGTTTGCAGCTACAGATCGCGAATGTTGGTCCGAATCCTGTCAATGACCGCTGAAACATCTTGATGGTTTTTCTCTGCCATCGCTTGCGCTCGCGCGAAATACCTTTCTGCTCTTACCTTGTCTTTGGCCTGGATCAGCCACTCGGTGGCGAGGAACAATGGCGCCGCGTTTGAATCGTAAGCCTGAAAAGCGGCATCCAGCGCGGCTAGCGCGGCCTCGAACTGTCCCGTCTTGTGCAGATAGTGCGCTTTATACATCAACAGTGATTGGACGCTCCTGTTATCAATGACGTGGGCGCGTGAGGCCTCGTCAAGAATGCGCAGATACTCATGGGGAGGGAATACGCACTTGTCATCCAAACCCAGATTGGCCAATTCAATCAGACCCTGAACTTCGTAGGTCGTAATCTTACTGTTGTTCTGAAAAGCGATTTCTTGGAGTCGCATTGGCGGCAGTTGCCCGTGTTGGCGGCAGGAAATGTAAGCGCGTTGGAGGTCAAAACCCGGACCGGCAAGACCGGAGAGTGCCGCTCTTGCAGCATCAAATCTTCCGGCTTCCGCGTAATCGCTGGCCAAGGTGATTCGCAGCCGCGGCGAATCTGGATGAATCAGCGCTATCTGCGAGAACATCTTCTGGTGGCTGCTCCACAAATCGACATACGCGATGGTTACCGAGCCAACTGCAGCGATCGCCACCACAGCCAGAGTTACCAAAACACTGCGGGCGGCAATCAGCCCGGCGAGCGAACACAGCATCAAAATGATGCCATATATCGCGAGATAATTCCTGTGCTCAAACATCAATTCCAACGGGAAAAAGGTGGATTCCAGAAGATGCGCAGCGAAGAAAAAGAAAATTCCGAACGCCGCCATGCCATTCGCAGCGCGCAGCAACCAGCCTAAATACAGCAACCCCAACAGCGCAAGCAACGAAAGTATCGTGCCAGGCGGAGACCACAGTCCGGTGGAAACCGCAAAATCGTCATGCAAAAATCCAAGATTACCCTGGTGCGGCAGCAGCATTTCATAAAGGTAATAAAGCAGCACGCGACACTGCGTGATCACCCTTTCGTAAATCGTGTAGCTGCGCACATCGTAACCATGTCGCACCAATTGGTCGAAATCAACGACTAGGAAAGAGGCGCCTAACATAGCGGGCAGAACCAACCCCGCCAAATAACACGCGCCGAGAAACAGCCGGACGGGGCGGTCTCCCTTGAAGCCAAAAAACAATGCCTCCAGCAACAGCGCATAAGCCGGAAACAGCAGTCCGGTTTCCTTGCTGAATGCCGCGAGCGGAAAACAAACGAAAAACGCCAAAACGATCCA
>DASPRE010000115.1:0-7360 GCA_035624615.1 Burkholderiales bacterium
GCGGTCTCGATGCGCTGGTGTTTACCGGTGGCATCGGCGAGCACGCTGTGGCGATCCGCGAGCGGGTATGCCGTGGCGCTGCCTGGCTGGGCGTGGAGCTCGACTCGGTCGCCAACAACTCGGGTCAGCCGCGCATTAGCGGGCAGTCGAGCCGGGTTAACGTCTGGGCCATTCCGACCAACGAGGAGCTGATGATTGCGCGCCACACTCGAACCCTGCTAAGCGCGCGGTCAAAGAAAGTCACCGCATGACGCTGGAAACTTCAAACCCTATTCTCGCGGGAAAATCGGCCGTAGTAACGGGATCCACCAGCGGCATTGGCCTTGGCATTGCTCGCTCGCTTGCAGCGGCGGGCGCGAACCTTATGCTAAATGGATTTGGCGAGGCCCGCGAGATTGAACGGTTGCGGGTACGCCTCACTGCCGAATTCAACGTGAAAGTTGCCTTCAACGGCGCCGACATCTCGAAGCCGGAGCAGATTCGCGCAATGGTCGCCAGCGCGACCCGCGAGCTTGGCGCAGTTGACATTCTCGTCAACAACGCCGGCATTCAGCACACCGCGCCGATTGAGAATTTTGCGGACGACCGTTGGGACGCGGTGATCGCGATCAATCTTTCGTCCAATTTCCACGCGATCAAGGCAGTCCTGCCGCAGATGAAGAGCCGCAACTGGGGCCGCATCATCAATATTGCCTCCACTCACGGGCTGGTCGCCTCGGTTGAGAAGGCGGCGTATGTCGCCGCAAAACACGGAGTGCTGGGACTCACCAAGGTAGTAGCGCTCGAGACCGCAACCAGCGGTGTTACTTGCAACGCAATCTGCCCGGGTTGGGTGCTCACTCCACTTGTGCAAAAGCAGATCGATGATCGCGCCGCGAGCGAAGGGATTCCTCTGGAACGCGCAAAAGTGGAGCTACTTTCGGAAAAGCAGCCGTCAGGCGAGTTTGCCACGCCGGAACAGATCGGCGCGCTGGCCGTGTTTCTGTGTTCCGAAGCGGCGGCGCAGATTCGGGGTGCGGCGTTGCCAGTCGACGGCGGTTGGTTGGCGCAATAGCGGCGGCTACCGGATCAGGATGAAATGACCGTGCAGACCATCGATCTGGAAAAGGCGGTCGCCATGATTCCCGAGAACGCTACCCTCATGATCGGGGGATTCATGGGAGTGGGCACGCCGGAGCGCTTGATGGACGAATTAGTGCGCCAAGGCAAGCGCGGCCTGACGGTGATCGCCAACGACAACGCAGTGCCCGGCGTGGGAATAGGCAAGCTGGTGACCGCCGGGCTGGTGCGCAAGACAATTGCAAGCCATATCGGGCTCAACCCTGAAACGCAGAAGAAGATGATTGATGGGTCGATTGAGGTTGAACTTGTGCCGCAAGGTACACTGATCGAACGCATCCGGGCCGCGGGCTACGGCCTTGGCGGCATCTTGACCCCCACCGGTGTTGGTACCGTAGTCGAAGAAGGCAAGCGCAAAATCGAAGTTGATGGCAGACAATATTTGCTCGAAACGCCATTACGCGCCGATTTTGCGCTGCTACAGGCGTTCTTGTGCGATTACCTCGGTAACCTGACGTACGCGCTGACGGCACGCAACTTCAACCCGTTGATTGCGATGGCCGCTGCAACGGTGATCGCAGATGCCGAGCACATCGTTCCGGTAGGCCTGATTCCTCCCGACCATGTGGTTACTCCCGCGGCAGTGGTCGATTACGTCATTGCCCACGAGTGATGAGCATGGACGCACAGACGGTCATTGCCAAGCGCATCGCCCAGGAGTTGCGTGACGGCATGCTTGTTAACCTCGGCATTGGCATTCCCACGCTGGTCGCGAATTACGTGCCGGCCGGCGTACACATATTTTTCCAGTCGGAAAACGGGTTGATCGGCACCGGCCCGGTTCCTGAACCAGGGATGGCGCAGCGGCGCCTGACCGACGCGGGTGGCCAACCGGTAAGTGCATTGCCGGGCGCGTGCGCATTCGACAGCGCGATGTCCTTCGGCCTCATCCGCGGCGGGCACCTCGACATGACGGTCCTCGGCGGTTTGCAGGTCGACGCTGCCGGACATCTAGCGAACTGGATGATCCCAGGCAAAATGGTTCCAGGTATGGGTGGTGCGATGGACCTCGTGAGCGGCGCAAAACGCGTCGTCGTCGCCATGCAGCATACTGCAAAAGGCAAGCCCAAGATCGTCAGGCAGTGCTCGCTGCCCCTCACTTCCGTGCGAACCATCGACCTTGTCGTCACTGAACTCGCGGTAATCTCGTTTGCTAATGGTCGACCCACGCTGGCTGAAACCGCCCCCGGAGTATCGGTGCAGCAGGTTCTGTCCGCTACCGAAGCGGCACTTGTGGTGCCGCAACACGTACCCCAAATGCAAATCTAACTAAGGAGTATTGCAAAATGCCACTTGAAATTCCACGCCCGGTACTTAAAGGCAACAAGGCTTTGGTGGTCGGAATCGCCAACCAGCATTCAATCGCCTATGGCTGCGCAAAGGCATTTCACGAGCTTGGTGCCGAGCTGGCGATTACCTATATCAACGAGAAAACGAAAACCTATGTAGAACCGCTCCTGAAGGAGCTTGGCAGCCCGATCTTTATGCCGCTCGACGTCGCCCGTCCCGGCGAGCTGGAGGCGGTTTTCGATATGATCGGAAAAAAATGGAACAGGCTTGACATTTTAGTACATTCAATTGCGTGGGCACCAAAGGAAGATTTGCAGGGCGGGTTGCTTAATTGTTCCGCGGAGGGTTTCAAGCAGGCCATGGATATCTCGTGCCACTCGTTCGTGCGCATGGCGCGGCTGGCGGCACCCTTGATGAAGAAAGGCGGAACCTTGTTCGCGATGAGTTATTACGGCGCCAACAAAGTCGTGCCCAACTACAACGTGATGGGTCCAGTGAAAGCGGCGCTCGAAGCATCCTGCCGTTACCTTGCCTATGAGCTCGGTACCAAGGGCATACGTGTGCATGCGATTTCACCCGGACCGCTCAAGACGCGTGCGGCCTCCGGACTCAAAGACTTCGACCTGATGCTCAACGCCGCCGCCCAGCGCTCGCCGCTCGGCGAATTGGTGGACATCATGGACGTGGGTTTCACCTGTGCTTACCTCGCCACACCCTATGCGCGGCGTCTTTCGGGCGCGACCCTTTACGTCGATGGCGGCGTAAACATTATGGCCTGACAAATCGGGGGCGATCATGGGGATTTTCGAGCGGTTTCGACGCGGCGGTGCGCAAAGCGCACCGCAGACGGCACGTATTGACGAAACGGTTGAACGCCTGGTGCAGGTGACGAATCCGCGGCTACGGTTGATACCTCGCTACCGTGCAAGGCTAAAGCCTGCGGCCGAGGCGGCAATGCGCTACGCGCATGACCTGGTGGCATTGGCGCCGGCCGCACGCGAGGCAAGTCCAACAGCCTGGGCGGGCGACCCGTATCTGCGTGCTTTTTTTGCAACGGCAGACGAAATCATTCGGGTGTACGGTCGCTCGGCCGATCTGCGCGCGCATTTCGATCGGAACCCGGGTTCGCAGGAAGCATATGCAGTTCTAAGCATGCAAATGATCGAACGCAAGGTGCTTGGCGTGGCATTGGAAGGCGAGGCGATGCGCAGCGATGTTGCGCAAACGACAGTAAGTTTCGGCGACTACCGAGTGCGCATCTGCGGACGCACCGAATCCGAACTCAGGGCAGAAATCGAGCGCCGCGTCGTGGACCAACTCGCACTGGAGGGGCTTGTGCGAGTGGGCGCAGAACAGTCGCGGCGCGAGACGTTGGCACAGGAACGCGCATTGCTCACGACCAGGCTCAAGTTGATGCAGCAGCAAGGCGTGGGGATGCGCGCGGTGCTGGGAGCCGAAGTAGCCGGCGCCACGGAACTGGCACGACTGCAATCGCAAATCGACGAGAACGGGCGCAACCTCACTAGCCTGGGATCGGCCACGGAGTCGCTCGATCGCGAGCTTGAGCTCATTTGCGAGGTACTTGCGCAGCCTCGCGAGCACTTCAAAGTTTCCAGTCGATGGCTGCGGCTTGACCGAATGAATGTTGTACTTGAGGAAGGCGCGCCGGGCGGCACAGACCTGGAATTCCCAATCGCACACATTCCCGCCACTTCGCCCCCCGAGGTGCGCACTTTTATGCTGACGCGCTTCGCGCGCGTCGATTTGCCCGCAGCCGGACTTCGGTTTGACGAGGCGGCAGGACTATTGTAGCGGGCGCGGGACTCGGTAACTTGCTTTGTGCGGCGAGAAGCGCTCCATTAATAAATTTGCTATAGTAAAAAAAGAGACATTTTTATCGGCAGCGATGCGATGATCCAACGACTGGAGCAAAAATCCGCACTTCGCGAGCAGGAAGTGTGCCGCGAAGTCCTGCTTGAGAAATATGCCAAGGGCAAGGAGCAATCAATCCAGGACGTGCGTTGGCGGGTCGCCAAGGCGCTGGCCGCGGCGGAACTCGAAGAAACACGCGCGCACTGGGAGCAGCGCTTTTTCGAAACCATGCAAGCGGGTTTTATTCCCGCTGGACGCATCAATTCTGCTGCCGGCGTGCGGCTGCAGGCGACGCTAATCAACTGCTTTGTGCAGCCGGTAGGAGATTCAATCTCCAGCGTAGTGGATGGCAAACCGGGCATCTATGTCGCGTTGCTCGAATCTGCCGAAACCATGCGCCGTGGCGGCGGCGTTGGCTATGATTTTTCGGCAATACGTCCCAAGGGTGCTGAAGTGAAAGGCACGCACTCGCGCGCGAGCGGGCCGGTTTCGTACATGCGCGTGTTTGACCGCTCATGCGAGACCGTTGAGTCGGCCGGGGCGCGGCGCGGCGCGCAGATGGGCGTGTTACGTTGCGATCATCCCGATATCGAAGAATTTATTCATGCAAAAGACTCCGGCGATCTGACCAACTTCAACATTTCAGTCGGTGTTACCGATGCATTCATGCGCGCAGTCGAAAGCGGTTCAGAGATCGAGCTGGTTCACAAGGCCCCGCCCTATAACGATCTGATTGAATCGGGCGCCTATCAGCGCGACGACGGACTCTGGGTGTACCGGAAAGTTTCGGCGCGCGAACTGTGGGATCAAATCATGCGCTCGACCTACGACCATGCTGAACCCGGGATTTTGTTCCTCGACCGCATCAATCGCGATAACAATCTTTATTACTGCGAGACGATTGAGGCTACCAATCCTTGCGCGGAGCAGCCGCTTCCATCGTACGGCTGCTGCTGCCTCGGTTCCATCAACCTCACTTGCTTCGTCAGTTTGCCATTCAGTAAACAAGCACACTTTGATTTCGATGCCTTTGAGAAAGTCGTCAAGACCGCGGTGCGGATGCTCGATAACGTTCTTGATGTCACAAGCTGGCCGCTTGAAGCGCAGCACCGGGAGGCGATGAGCAAGCGTCGTGTGGGCCTCGGTTTTCTCGGTCTGGGTGATGCGCTCATTATGCTGCAGTTGCGCTATGATTCGCCTGGAGCGCGCGCCATGGCTGCGAAGATTTCCGAACATCTGCGCGATGCGGCCTACCGCGCTTCGTGCGAACTTGCGCGTGAGCGCGGCTCGTTCCCGCTGTTTAACGCCGACATGTATCTCTCTGGAACAAGCTTTGCGTCGCGCCTGCCGCAGGAAATCAGGGAGATGATTCGCAACCACGGCTTGCGCAACAGCCATCTGTTATCGATCGCTCCAACAGGCACCATTAGCCTTGCCTTTGCTGACAATGCCTCAAATGGAATCGAGCCCCCGTACGCCTGGAGGTATATGCGGAAAAAGCGTATGGCGGATGGCACGATTGAGGAGTTCCCGGTTGAGGATTACGCCTACCGGCAATACCTTCATGCGGGTGGAGAAGCGGAAAATCTGCCCGATTATTTTGTCACTGCACTTGACCTTTCGGCTGCAGCGCACCAGGAAATGGTCGCAGCCGTTGCGCCGTTTATCGACTCGAGCATTTCCAAGACTGTCAACATTCCCGAGAGCTATCCTTACGAGGACTTTCAAAATCTGTATTTTGATGCTTGGAAGTCGGGGTTAAAGGGACTGGCCACCTACCGGCCTAATGCCGTGATCGGCTCGGTGCTCGCGCTGGACAAGACCACAACGGTCCGGCCGCAGGATTTCGCTTCGAACGACGTCAATAGACGCATAGAGATCAAGTCAGTCCCTGTCCCGGTACTTGCATCCCTGCGCTGGCCGGGCCGGCCTACTCTGCCGGCGGGGAATCCCGCATGGACGTACATGATAGAACATGCGCACGGGTCGTTTGCGCTGTTTGTGGGACATGTAGAAAGTGAGGGCCGGGCCTTTCCATTCGAGGTGTGGGTGAACGGCGTTGAGCAGCCGCGTGGGCTTGGGGCGCTCGCCAAGACGTTATCGATGGACATGCGCGCAAATGATCCCGCTTGGCTCAAACTCAAACTTGAGACACTTGCTAAAACCGCGAGCGAGGACGCTTTCGAAATGCCGTTCCCGCCGCACGGCGAGAAAAGGCGCATGCCGAGCCTAGTCGCTGCATTGGCCCAGATAGTACGTTTCCGTGTCGAGCAACTTGGGGCATTGGATGACCGCAAGTCCGGCCCAGTACTTGACGCGATGTTCAGCCTTAAAGAACCCAAGACCGGCGGCGACGGCACGATGTCGTGGACGGTGGACGTTCTCAATCCGCGCACGGGCGACGATTTCGTGCTCGGCCTCAAGGAAATTACCCTTCCGGATGGTGTCACGCGGCCTTACTCAATGTGGCTCTCGGGCGACTATCCGCGCACCTTGGACGGGCTGTGCAAGATCCTGTCTCTCGATATGCGCGTGATTGATCCGGCTTGGATTGGCATGAAGCTGCGAAAATTGCTAAATTTTCCCGAGCCGCTCGGGGATTTTATGGCCTACGTACCGGGGAGCCGGCACCAGATAAACTGGCCTTCAACAATATCCTATATTGCAGCGCTGATAATTCACCGTTACGTGATGCTCGGCATCCTGAATGACCAAGGCCTGCCCATGCAACAGATGGGAATCCTGGAAACGCCTCACCGCGGTGCCGCGCCAACGCTGAGAGGCGGACGTTGCGGCGAGTGCGGCAACTACGCGTTGATCAAGAAGGATGGTTGCGACTTCTGCACCGCTTGCGGGGCGGTTGGAGTCTGCGGATAATCCATTCCCCGTTCCGGATTACCGCGACTGGTGTTATTCGTTCACTTCTCGATTGCAATTACCCTGCCAAGGTTTCGTTTTTGAGCCAGAAATCGGAGCAAAATTTTATAGGTGTCAGCATCAAAAGCCAGGTCTTGCTGATATTCAGAAAAATCGGGAAGGCTGCTTTCGACTGGCATCGTACCCAGATAGCACCAATGGT